>RGNC01000005.1 GCA_010029175.1 Synechococcaceae bacterium WB8_1B_136
AGGAGGGGGCTGCACTGGTGCGGCTTGGCAGCGGCTTCTTCCGGCCGCAATCCAGGCCCTCGCGGGATCTGGGGGTGCTGTTGGCCAGGGTGCTGGCATGCCGGCAACCACTGCGGGTGCTGGATCTGATGGCCGGCTGTGGCATCCGCGCCCAGCGCTACGCCCGAGAGGCCGGGGCCACAGCCGTGTGGGCCAACGATGCCGATCCCGACCGGCTGCCCCTGCTGGAGGCCAACCTGGCCGGCGTCGCCGGGCTGCGCACCACCGCCCTCACGGCCCAGAAGCTGTTGGCCGATTGCCTGATGCGCGAAGAGCGCTTCACGCTGCTGGATCTCGATGCCTTCGGCTGCCCCGCCAGCCTGGTGCCCCTGGCCCTGGAAGCCCTCTGCTTCGGGGGTGTGCTGTATCTGGCCAGCACCGATGGCCGCTCCCCCACCGGCCACGACCGCCAGGGCGCCATTCGCTCGCTGGGGGCCTCGGCCCGGGCCCATCCCGCCAGCTGGGAGCAGGCCCTGCGCCTGCAGATCGCCATGGTGGCCAAGGCTGCCTGGGCCCTGGGGCGTGGCGTGCGTCCTCTGTTCAGCTTCAGTGAGGGCCGCACCTTCCGCACGGCGGTGGAGCTGTTGCGCCGGCCTGAGCCGGGTGAGGAGCGCCAGCTGGGCCTGTTGGCCCACTGCCACGGCTGCGGCGATCAACACAGCCAGAGCCTGCTGCAGCTGCGGCAGTGGCCTGCCTGCGCCTGCGGCGAGGATCCACCGCCCCTGGCGGTTTCAGGGCCCCTGTGGCTGGGCCCTCTCCAGCATCCCCCCACCCTGGCGGCGATGCTGGAGCAGGAGCAGATGGCGGTGGCCGCCGGCCAGGAACCCTCGGCCGCCAGGCCGGGCCTGCGCCTGCTGGAGGGCCTGTTGCGCGATCCGGGCGTGCCGGCGCGGGTGTGGCCCACGGCTGCCGTGGGGCGGCGGCTCGGCAGCGGTCCACCGGCCACGGATCGGCTGGTGGAGCGGTTGCGGGCCGAGGGCTGGACGGCCCTGCCCTCCGCTGTGATGGCCGGTCAGTTTCGCAGCGATGCCCCCTGGCCCCGTGTGTTGGAGCTGGCGGCTGCGCTAAATAGGTAGCCCGTTACGGCACCCGGCCATGGCCTCGGAAATCTTCAGCACTGCAGCGCTGTTCTGGATCCTGATCCCCGTGGGGCTGGTGGGCGGCGCACTGCTGCTGAAGCTCCAGGGCGACAGCTGAGCCCGAGACCGGCTCGTACCATTGCGCCGCGCTCCCGCGGGCCTCACCTCTAGGCTCAGGCCTCGCTGAAGAAGCCTGATGCAGGTGCTGGTGATCGGTGCAACGGGCACCCTGGGGCGTCAGATCGCCAGGCGTGCCCTCGATGCCGGCCACCAGGTGCGCTGCATGGTGCGCTCGCCCCGCAAGGCGGCGTTCCTGCAGGAGTGGGGCTGTGAGCTCACCCGCGGCGACCTGCTGGAGCCCGACAGCCTCGACTACGCCCTCGAGTGCCAGGAGGCGGTGATCGATGCCGCCACCACCCGGGCCACCGAGGGCGGCAGCGTCTACGACACCGACTGGACCGGCAAACTCAACCTGCTCAGCGCCTGCGAGCGGGCCGGGGTGAAGCGCTTCGTGTTCGTCTCGCTGCTGGATGCCGAGAAGCACCGCGATGTGCCGCTGATGGACATCAAGCACTGCACCGAGCAGCTGCTGATCCAATCAGATTTCGACTACACGATCCTGCGCTGCGTGGCCTTCATGCAGGGGGTGATCAGTCAGTTCGCCATCCCTGTGCTGGAAAGCCAGACGGTGTGGGTGAGCGGCACTCCCACACCGATCGCCTACATGAACACCCAGGATGTGGCCCGCTTCGCGGTGGCCGCCCTGGAGCGTCCGGAAACGATCCGCAAGGCCCTGCCGGTGGTGGGGCCGAAGGCCTGGAACACCGGGGAGATCACCCAGCTATGTGAGAAGTACAGCGGCAGATCGGCCCGGGTGTTCCGGGTGCGCCCCTTCCTGATCCGGTTGATGCGGGGTGTGGCCTCCTTCTTTGAGCCGGGCGTGAACGTGGCCGAACGCCTGGCCTTCGACAAGGTGGTGGGGGGCGGAGCCACCCTCTCGGCTCCCATGGAGGAGAGCTATGCCGCCTTCGGCCTTGACCCCGCCGACACCACGCAGCTTGAGGATTACCTCAAGGAGTACTACGACACGATCCTGAAGCGCCTGCGGGAGATGGAGGCCGACCTCGACAAGGACGCCAAGAAGAAGCTCCCCTTCTGAGCCAGCGCTTGCCCGCTGGTGCGTCTGTACTATTCTGGCTGATGTCTGGACTGCTCTGATGTCCGTCGCGCAGATCAAGAATCTCCAGCGCCGTCTGGGCAACCTGGAGGCCGAGGCCGTGGAGGAGGTGAACCGGGCCTGCGGCCACGAGCTCTGGCAGAGCCTGGGCTTTGATGCCCTCGACAGCCTCGAGGATCCCGATCGCCGGGCCCGCGCCAACTACTACTACGGCCAGTTGCAGGCCGTGCGTGAACTCAAGGATGTGCTCGCCTGAGCCGCCGCCCGCCATGCACGCCCTGGGCCAACCCTTGGCCAAGCCCCCCTATCCGCCACCACCAGCCCGGCCTGATTTTCCTCCGCCGGCTCGGCCGCCGCGTCCTGGTGAGCTCCGCTGCAGCAGGGCCTGGAGCCGCCTCGATTCTTCGGCATTCGGCTCCCTCCACTGGCCCGCTGCCAGGCCCGCGAGGCTGAGCGGTGGGCCGTCGTCCATCAGGTCGATGGCCACCCGCAGCAGGCGCAGGGTGGGGTGGCCCACGGCGGCGGTCATCCGCCGCACCTGCCGGTTGCGGCCCTCGCGCAGCTCCAGCTGCAGCCAGCTGGTGGGAATCCGGGCCCGCTGGCGGATGGGTGGATTCCGTTCCGGCAGTTGCGGATCCGCCAGCAGTTCGGCGCGGGCTGGCAGGGTGGCCCGCCCCTGGATCACCAGGCCCCGCTGGAGCTGGGCAATGGCTTCAGGGCCGGGGATTCCCTCCAGCTGTGCCCAGTAGCGCCGCCAGTGGCCCCAGGCGGGATCGGTGAGCCGTTGTTGCAGCCGGCCGTTGTCCGTGAGCAGCAGCAAGCCCTCGCTGTCGGCATCGAGGCGGCCGGCGGCATACACGCCTGGGATGGGGATGTGATCAGCCAGGCAGCCCCATGGACTGCCTGGTTCCGGTGTGAACTGGCTCAGCACCCCGTAGGGCTTGTGAAACAGCAGCGTGGTCAGGGTTTCTGGGGTCCTGGGGGCCGGGGATGCGCACTCAGCCTGGCTCAGGAGGCCTGGCGGGCCTTCCAGAGATTCACAACACCGATGGAGATCAGCAGCAGGCCCAGATCCATCGAGAGCGGCGGCAGGATCATGGCTGCGTTTGAGGGGGAGTGGCGTTGGCCGCGACCCTAGCGGTGCGGCTGGGGTGGAACGCGGCAACTAAGCTGTTGGGAGCAGTTTGAGTTTTGGCTGGCAGCAGCGCATGATTGAGACCTCCGGCGTGATCGAGAAGGAACAGGGCAACGGGTTCTACCTGGTCACCCTCGAGCAGCCCGCAGGCCACCAATGCCTCTGCCGAGCTGCCGGCAAGCTCACCAAGTTCCGCATCAAGTTGCTGGCCGGCGACAAGGTGCTGGTGGAGATCAGCCCCTACGACCTCACCCGCGGTCGCATCACCTACCGGGAGCGCAATGCAGGCGCCACCGGCCCCCGTCCGGGCGGCAACCGTCCCGGTGGGCCCCGCCGCCGCTGATCCTGCCGCCAGTCGTCCGATCAGTCGGCACCTCAGCCCACCGCGGCCCCCAGCAGACCCTCGATGGCTGCGCGGAATTCACTGCGCTGCTTCACGCCACGGAACTGCTGCTTCAGCTCCTTCTGGAAGAACAGCTGCACGGTGGGGGTGCCGGTGACACCGGCCTGCTCGGCGATCTCCCGGTCGGCCTCGATGTCGATCTCAACGCCCTGGGCGCGGCCACCCAGTTCCTCCAGCACGCGCTTCAGCTGGGGCTTCAGCACATGGCAGGGGCCACAGGTGGGGGAGGTGTACACCACCAGCAGGGGTTTGCTGCTGTCGTGGTAAAGCTTGCGCAGGGCGTAGCTGCCCTTCTGCCAGAGGGCGTTGGGGTCGTAGTTGGTCTCGTCGCTTTCGGCGGTGCGCTTCGGCTCGCCCACCGCAGCAGGGTCCACCGGTTCGTGGCTCACGGTGATCGCCAGGTTGTGATGGGTGAGCCAGCGCTCGGCGGCCAGGGCCGCCTGGCAGCCACTGCCGGCCGCGGTGATCCCCTGGCGCCACTCCGCGTCGGCCACGTCGCCGGCGGCGTACACCCCCTCCAGGCTGGTTTCGGGCCGGCCGGGTCGGGTCACCAGGTAGCCGTAGCTGTCCACCTCCAGTTGGCCCTTCACCAGGCGGGTGTTGGGCGTGTGACCAATGGCGTAGAAGAGGCCGCGCACCGCCAGTTCCTCGGTGGCGCCGGTGTTGGAGTCCCGCAGGGTGATGGCCTCCATCCACGCGCCGCCTGAGCAATCCACCACCTGGCGGTTCCAGTGCACGCTGATGGCCGGGTTGGCCAGCACCCGATCGGCCATGGCCTTGCTGGCCCGCAGCTGCTCGCCCCGCACGATCAGATGCACGCGGCTGCCGTACTTGGTGAGATACACCGCCTCCTCACAGGCGGAATCGCCGCCCCCCACCACCGCCAGCTCCACATCGCGGAACTGGGGGGTGGCGCCATCGCAGATGGCGCAGGCACTGATGCCGGCGTTCCAGAAGCGCTCCTCGCTGGGCAGTCCCAGGCGGTTGGCGCTGGCCCCGGTGGCCAGGATCACGGCGTTGGCCAGGATCGTCTCCCCGTCGGCGCTGATGCGGAAGGGGCGCTGGGAGAGATCGATGCTGTCGGCGTCGGCCTCCACCAGCCGGGTGCCCCAGCGCAGGGCCTGGGCCTTGAGGCGATCCATCAGCTCCGGCCCCAGGATGCCGTCCGGGAAGCCGGGAAAGTTTTCCACGTGGGTGGTGGTCATCAGCTGACCGCCGGGGATGCCACCGTCTTGAAAGCCGGTGATCACCACCGGGCGGAGATTGGCGCGGGCGGCGTAGATGGCGGCCGTGTAGCCGGCGGGGCCGGAGCCGACGATGACCAGGTTTTCAGGTGCTGCGGTGGATGAAGCAGCGGTGGCGGCCATGGTCAAAGCGGAGTCACTTCGCCTTGGAGCTTAGGCAGTGGATGGCGCGATGGTGGGCCCGTGGCGCGGGACGCCACCGCGCTGTGCCGTTGAGAGGTGTTGCCGAGACGCACGCGCCCAGCTCAAAAACTAAAGGTTTACTTTAGATTTCGAGGATGCCGTCGTTGAGGCCTTCGCTTTCGTTGTCCTGGCCGCCCCGGGGCGATGTCTTGAAATTGGGAACCATCAGCACCTGTTCCGCCAGCAGTTCCGGGTGCTCATCAGCGCAGAGGATCCATTCGCGGAACTCCTCGGTCAGGGCGTAGCTGTCCTCGTAGCGCTCCCGCGTGTCGAGGCTGGCGATGCGTGCTGCTGACCAGTTGATCGCGACGGAGACCCGGCGCTGGATCGAACCTTTCATGGGTCCTGCTCGTTGGCACCACGCTGGTCGGCCCGGGGGCGATTTGCGGGGTTGTTTCGCACAACGTCGCACTTTCTGCTGCATTCCGATGTAATCAACGCTGCAGCAGGAAGTGCGGCAGCTGGGGTCCGCGCATCCGGATCACCTCCCCTGCGCCGTCCTCCAGGGCCTGCAGGGGCAGTGAGCAGCCAGGGTTTGCCCCGGTGGGCTCCGCCGGCAGCTCGGCCGGGCGCGGGCGGATCAGGTAGGGCTCGCTCAGCGACCAGGTGCGGGCGTACTGCATCAGCAGCGGGTCGGCCGGGGCGAACACGTAGGAGGGACGGCGCGGCACCGCCTCCAGTTCCCCGCGGCTGCCATCCATGCGCACCGCTCGGGTGATGGCCTGCACGAAGCGGGTGCGGGTCACCACGGTGGTGAGATACGCCACCACCCGCAGCCGCGGGGCATCGAAGCCCTCGGCGCACATGTCGATGCTCACCAGCCAGTCGGCGCCACCGGCCTTGAAGGCCTCCATGCGCTCAGGGGCCTCGGGGTCCTGGGAGTGCACCAGGTGCACCCGATCGCCTTCCTCCTCCAGCAGGCCGGCGATCCGGCGGGCATGGGCCACGTCGCGGGCGATCACCAGCCCGCCGGCCTCGGGGTGCTCGCGCCGCACCGCCTCCAGCCGCCGCCGGGCATTCAGCAGCAGCCGCAGGGCGATGCTGCTGGTGTCCGCCAGGCGAATGGCGCGGCGCAGGTTGCGGGCCCGCCAGCTCTCGCGCTGCTCCAGCGAGAGGGGCGAGCGCTCGGCCTCGTCCTGCTCCCCCTGGCGACCGTGGTCCACCCAGCCATCCTGGAAACGGAACTCCAGGGGCCGCACATCCCCCGCCGCGATCAGCTGCCGCGGTTCCACGCTCAGATCCGGAGCGATCTGCTCCACCCAGGCGTCCCCCTCGCGCACCTGCACCTGGCGGGCGGCGCAGAAAGCCAGGTTGTCGGCGCGAAACGGGGTTCCGGTGAGTCCCAGCCGCAGCCGCGCCCCCTGGCTGAGCCTGCTGAAGGCGTGGCCCCAGGCGGTGGCCTCCGGTTCCTCCGGATCCAGCCCCAGGTGGTGCACCTCATCGGCAATGGCCAGCCAGGGCTGCCTGGGGGCCGCCGCGAACTGCTCGAGCAAGGCCTCGAGATTGCGGCCTGCCGCCTGGTAGGTGAGCAGCAGGCCCTGGCTGGTGGCCGTCTGGTCGTGGCCGGGTTCCCAGATCCGCAGGGTGAGCCCCAGGCGCTGGGCGGCCGAGAGCCACTGGCTGGAGATGGAGCTGCGATGGCAGAACACCACAAAGCGCTCCAGGCGCCCCTCGCCGTGCAGCCGGTGGAAGCCCAGCAGCGCCCCGAGGGTTTTGCCGGCCCCGGGGCCGGCATTGATCAGCACATCGGCCCCCGGACCGCTGGGCGGTTGCTGGTCCAGTCGGCGGCGCAGCAACTGGATCAGCTGCCGCTGCCACTGGCGCGGCTGGACCGCGGTGGCCGCGCGGGCCTGATCGCCACGGCCCGAGGGCTGGGCCAGGTTGAAGGAGGGTGCGGGCATGGCGCCATTGTGTTGGCGCCGGCGGAAAAAAGATGCGTACTTCTACCTATTTGCATGGCCGGCGGCGTCCCTAGCTTCCGGCCATCCCCCGCTCCCGGGTTCTGCCCCGTCAGTCCATGGACGAGCGTTCTGCTTTTGCCCTCACCCCCGATGAGCTGCGCCAGCGCTTCGAGCGGGCGCTGGCCCTCGAGTGCGACCTCGACCCGATGATCCTGAGGGCGCGCCTGTTGCGCCATCAGGGCTCCACGCCCCAGGCCCGCTGCCTGGAGCAGGAGCTGCTGCCACTGGTCTGAGGCTGCTCTGTGCCGGACTGCGCACATTGCCGTTCAGGCAGTTGCCGCCGTCTGAGATTCGACCAATCAATGGGAAGACGTGCCTGGCAGGCCAGCCCTTTGATCCGCGTGTTGGTGCCTCGGGAGCGGCGCTCCGGGGAAACCCGGGTGGCGGCAACCCCCGAAACGGTGAAGCGACTCTGCAGCCTGGGCTGCAGCGTGTGGTTGGAGCGAAGCGCGGGAGAGGCCGCCGGTTATGGCGATGGGGCCTTTGCCGAAGCCGGCGCGGAGCTGTTCGACGCCGAGGGTGCCGAGGCTGAAGCGCAATGGGCCGCCGCCGATCTGGTGCTGTGTGTGCAGGCCCCGGAGCTGGAGGCGTGCGGCCTCAGGCCGGGAGCCCTGTTGATCGGGCTGCTGGATCCCTTTCGCAACACCGCGCTGATCGACCTCTGCGAGGGGCGGCAGGTGTCGGCGCTGGCCCTGGAGCTGCTGCCCCGCATCAGCCGGGCCCAGGCGATGGATGCCCTCTCCTCCCAGGCCAACATCGCTGGCTACAAGGCGGTGCTGGTGGCGGCCGCCGCCCTGGATCGCTTTTTCCCGATGCTGATGACGGCAGCGGGCACCGTGCAGCCCGCCAAGGTGGTGGTGCTCGGTGCCGGGGTTGCCGGGCTGCAGGCGGTGGCCACCGCCCGCCGCCTGGGGGCGATGGTGAAGGTGAGCGATGTGCGGCCGGCGGCCCGGGAGCAGGTGGAATCGCTCGGGGCCCGTTTCATCGAGCCGCCCCAGATGGAGCAGGCCCCCGGTGAGGTGGGCGGTTATGCCCGCGAGGCCGGCGCCGTGTTTCTGGAGGCCCAGCGGCAGCTGCTGGCGCCGCACCTGCAGGAGGCCGATGTGGTGATCACCACCGCCCAGGTGCCCGGCAAGCCGGCGCCGTTGCTGGTGACCCGCGAGATGATCGCCCTGCTGCGGCCAGGCGCGGTGGTGGTGGATCTGGCGGTGGCCCAGGGGGGCAATTGCGCCGGTTCGGCGCCCGATGCCGAGGTGCTGCTGGATGGGGTGCGGCTGATCGGCGCCTCCAACCTGCCGGCTTCGGTGCCCCAGCACGCCAGTGCCCTTTACGCCCGCAACCTGGTGGCCCTGGTGGAGGTGCTGCTGCAGGAGGGCGAGCTGCGCATCGACCCGCAGGACCCCCTGCTGGATCCCTGCCTGATCACCCACGCGGGTGCGTGCCGCCGCAACGACCTGCGCCCCATCCGCCAGGAGGTGCCGGCATGAGTGAAGCGCTCTGGGTGCTGTTGCTCGGCAGCCTGCTGGGCCTTGAGTTGATCGGCAAGGTGCCGCCCACCTTGCACACCCCCTTGATGAGTGGCGCCAACGCCATCAGCGGCATCACCCTGCTGGCGGCCCTGGCCCTGATCACCCAGGCCCCCACCGCAGCTCTGCAGTTGGTGGGGGCCGTGGCCCTGGGCTTTGCCCTGTTCAACGTGGTGGGTGGCTTTCTGGTCACCGACCGCATGCTTGCCATGTTCCGCCGCCGGGGGACCTCCTGATGACCAGCTTCGCTTTGCCCAGCCTGCACCTGGCCCTGGATCTGGGGGCTGTGCTGCTGCTGGCCCTGGGGCTCAAGGGCCTCTCCAAGGTGCGGACGGCCCGGGGTGCCAACGGCCTGGCGGCCGTGGCCCTGGCCTTGGCGGTGCTCGGGCTGTTGCTGGAACAGGGCCTCACCGGCTGGGCCTGGATGCTGCTCGGCCTGGTGGTCGGCGGCGGCGCCGGGGCCCTGGTGGCCTATCGGGTGCCGATGACCTCCATGCCTGAGGTGGTGGCGCTGTTCAACGGCTGCGGCGGCATGTCGTCGCTGCTGGTGGCCCTGGGGGCCGCGGCCCTGCCGGCCGCTGGGAGCCGCGCGCCGCTCGATCGGCTGGAGCTGGTGTCGGTGGTGGTGTCGGTGCTGGTGGGGGCCATCACCTTCAGCGGTTCGCTGGTGGCCATGGCCAAGCTGCAGGAGTGGCTGGCCACCCCCGGCTGGACCCAGCGACCCGCCCGCCATGCCGTGAACCTGGCCCTGGCGGCCGCGGCCCTGGCCTGCGGCCTGGCCTGGCCCATGGGCTGGCTGGCGGCGCCCCTGGCCCTGGCGGGCCTCACGGCGGCCTCCTTGCTGCTGGGCATCGGCCTCACCCTGCCCATCGGTGGCGCCGACATGCCGGTGGTGATCTCACTGCTCAACTCCTATTCCGGTGTGGCCGCGGCGGCGGCCGGTTTTGTGGTGGGCAGCCAGCTGTTGATCGTGGCCGGCGCCATGGTGGGGGCCGCCGGCTTGATCCTCACCCAGGTGATGTGCACGGCGATGAACCGCTCGCTGCCCTCGGTGCTGTTCGGGGGTGCCCTGGGGGCCAGCGGCTCTGGCGGTGGCAGCCCTGCTGGCGGGGGCGATGGCAGCTACAGCTCCATCACCTCCTGCTCCCCGGAGGAATGTGCCCTCGCCCTGGAGGCGGCCGAGCGGGTGGTGTTCGTGCCGGGCTACGGCCTGGCGGTGGCCCAGGCCCAGCACAGCCTCAAGGAGCTGGCGCGGCTGCTGGAAACGGCGGGCATCGAGGTGGCCTACGCCATCCACCCGGTGGCGGGGCGGATGCCGGGCCACATGAACGTGCTGCTGGCGGAGGCCGATGTGCCCTACGAGCAGCTGATCGAGATGGAGGCCATCAACCCCGATTTCCCCCGCACCGATGTGGTGATCGTGCTTGGCGCCAACGATGTGGTGAACCCCGATGCCAAGACCGATCCCGCCAGCCCGCTCTATGGCATGCCCGTGCTGGAGGTGGATCAGGCCCGCAGCGTGTTTGTGGTGAAGCGCAGCTTGGGGGCCGGCTATTCCGGCATCCGCAACGGCCTGTTTGAGCTGCCCCACACCTCAATGGTGTTCGGGGATGCCAAGGCCGTGCTGCAGCAGCTCACCACGGAGCTGCGCAGTTTGGGGGTGGGTAAGGTGCCAGCCGCCGCCGGGCGCTGATGCTTCCACACCAGTTGGGCCTGGAGCCATTCCGGCCCCGGGCCCCCTGGTGGACGGGCGACCTCCAGACCCTGCGGGACACCCTGCGGCCGGTGCGGCTGCCAGCGGATGCGGGGCAGCCGCTGCTGCTGCCAGTGGCGGCCAGGCCCGGGGGCAAGGGCGTGGATCAGCTGCTGGCGGTCCACGATTTGCCGCTGCCCCCCCGGGAGCCCCTCGGGCTGGTGGTGCTGCTGCATGGCCTGGGCGGCTCCAGCGATCGCGAGGGCCTGCGGCGCATGGGCCGGGCCCTGCAGCTGGCGGGCTTCGCCGTGCTGCGGCTGAACCTGCGGGGCGCCGGTGCCGGCCGAGCGCTGGCGCCGGGCACCTATGCCGCCTGCTGCAACCGGGATCTGCTGCCGGTGTTGGAGCAGGCCCGCCACTTGGCCCATCAACACGCTGATCAACGGGCTGGGGCACTGCGGCTGCTGGGCATGGGCATTTCCCTGGGGGGCACGATGCTGCTCAATGCGGCGCTGGCGGGGGCGCCGTTGGATGGGCTGGTCTGCATCAGCAGTCCGCTCGACCTCGCCCAGTGCTCGGCCCAGATCGAGCGCCCGCGCAATCGCCTCTATCAGCGCTGGCTGCTGAAGCGGCTGGTGCAACAGACCCTCGCCGATCCCTTCGGGGTGAGCGACGCCGAGCGGGTGGCCCTGGAGGGCCGCGGCCAGCAGGGCCCGATCCGCACCATCCGCGGCTTCGACGCCGCCATCACCGCTCCCCGCTGGGGCTACAGCTCGGTGGAGCATTACTACGCCGCCGCCAGCCCCTGGCCCAGGCTGTTGGAGCGCTGCTGCGCCGGCTGGCAGGGGCTGCCCCCCACGCTGCTGGTGCACGCCTACGACGACCCCTGGGTGCCGGTGGAGGCCACCCGCCAGCTGGCGGCTGCAGGGGAGCTTCAGGCCCGGGGGCTGGAGGTGCTGCTCACCCGGCAGGGCGGCCACAACGGCTTCCACTCCCGCTGCGATGGCCCCGAGGGCAACTGGGGCGACCGGCTCACGGCCCGCTGGTTCCGCCGGCTGGTGGGGGCGCCGCCGCAGCCTGGGGCCGCGGGCTGAAGGCCAGTTGGCGGATCAGCCAGGGCTGCACCGGCCGGCCCTCCAGCACGTGCTCCCGCAGGATCCGCTCGATCCGCTCCGGAGACACGCCGCCGTAGATGCTGCCCTCCGGCCAGATCAACAGGATCGGCCCTTCGGCGCAGATGCGCAGGCAGTCGGCCTTGGTGCGCAGCACGATGCCCTCGGGGCGCTGCGGATCCTCCAGGCCCCACTCGCGCACCAGACGCTTGAGGGTGTCCCAGCTGGCGGCGCCGATGGCTGGATCGGGGCAGCAGAGCGCCTTGGTGGGGGTGGCGCAGAGCAGCAGGTGATGGGAAACGCGGATCACGCCGGCAGCGCCGCCGGGGCCTGGGTATGAACAGTGGCCTGCAGCCGGGCTGCAGCCTCACGCACCGCCTGACGGGCCCAGGCGTCGACGGCCAGCACGTCGGACAGGGAGGGGTTGGCGGTGAGGTCGGCCTTGTGGCGATCGCACACCACGTCGATCAAGCGCGGGATATCGAGGAAGTGGATCTGCTCGTCGAGGAACAGCGCCACGGCCTGCTCGTTGGCGGCGTTCATCACCGCCGGCATGGTCCCACCGGCGCGGCCGGCGGCGTAGGCCAGCTCCATGCAGGGGTATTTCGCGGGGTCGGGGGCGCGGAAGCTGAGCGAGCCCACCTCGGTGAGATCCAAGCGGCGCCAGGGGGTGGCGAGGCGCTCGGGCCAGCTGAGGCAGTAGAGGATGGGCAGCTTCATGTCGGGCCAGCCCAGCTGGGCCAGCACCGAGGAATCGGCCAGCTCCACCATCGAGTGGATGATCGACTGGGGGTGGATCACGATCTCGATGTGGTCGTAATCGAGGCCGAACAGGTAGTGGGCCTCTATCACCTCCAGGCCCTTGTTCATCAAGGAGGCGGAATCCACGGTGATCTTGCGGCCCATGCTCCAGTTGGGGTGGCTGGTGGCATCGGCCACGGTGGCCTTGTGCAGATCGGCGGGATCCCAGTCGCGGAAGGCGCCGCCGGAGGCCGTGAGCTGGATGCGGCGCAGCCCGGGGGTGGGCGTGCCGGTGCTCAGGCGAGCGGTGTCGGCGTAGGGGGTGCCCTGCAGGCACTGGAAGATGGCGGAGTGCTCGGAGTCGGCCGGCAGCAGGCGGCTGCCCGACTTCTCCAGCTCCGGCAGCACCACCGGGCCGGCGGCGATCAGGGTTTCCTTGTTGGCCAGGGCCAGGTCCTTGCCGGCGCGGATCGCGGCCAGGGTGGGTAGCAGGCCGGCACAGCCCACGATGCCGGTGACCACCAGATCGGCGCTGGACCAGGCCGCGGCGGCCTCCAGCCCCTCGGGGCCCCCCAGCAAGTCGGGCAGGCGGGCTGGCCGTTGCGCCGGCTCCAGCGCCTGCAGGCGCTCCCGCAGCTCGGCCACGCGATCGCCGTTGGCCAACGCCACCACCTCGGGGACATGGCGGCAGATCTGGTCGATCAACAGGTCGAGGTTGTTGCCGGCCGTGAGGGCCACCACCTTGAAGCGATCGGGGAACTCCTCGGCCAGCTCGAGGGTCTGGGTGCCGATGGAGCCGGTGGATCCCAACACGGAGAGGGCTTTCACGGCGCCGCAGCAAGTGGGGTCAGTTTCCCACCTGCCGGCGCAGCCCGGCGGTCACACTGGGGCCAGTGCAGAACGAGGGTGCATGGCGGGCTGGTTGCAGCGCTGGAACTTCATCGAGCGCGCCAGGCTGGAACGGCAGCTCTGGGATGCGTTCGAGCGCGGTGAACCGATCGAGCAGTTGGTGGAGCAGTGCGAGCCGGGGTTTCAGAAGGAGGTGTGGAGCACCACGGCCGCTCGCATCCGCAAGATCGAGCAGCTGATGCGCAACCAGGAGCAGCCCTGAAGCAGCTCGGAGGCTGGTTCAGCAGTGCTCTAGCAGGGTCTGGAGCTGGAGTTGCAGCGCCTTCACCTCCGCCAGTTGTTGGTGGGCGGCGCTCAAGGCCTCGCGCAACTGCTCCCGTTCCTGGGTCAGCTCCAGCACCTGTTGCTGGCTGGCTTGCAGCTCCTGGCGCAGGTCGCGCAGGCCGTTCAGCCGCTCTTCGGCGGTGGCGATGGTCTGGCGCAGGGCCTGCAGGTCGAGGCTTAACTCGGGCGCCTGGCCAGGCTCTCCGTTCAGGACCTCCACACGCACTGGATCCACTACATCGAGGGGTGTGGTCTGCAGCCCGGTGAGTTGGTCGGAGGTGGTCAGATTGGCTTGCATCACCGGTTCGTGCTCGTCCCAGCGCCTGGTCTCTTCAGGATGGATCAGATTGGCCTGTGGTGGTGCAATCCGCCCGCAACCACTCGCAGTGTCCACCCGGCCTGTCGATCAGTTCGATGCCCTGACTGCGGAGCTGGTCGCGGATCTGATCGGCGCGGCTGAAATCGCGGGCGACCTTGGCCGAGCGGCGCTGCTCGATCAGGGCTTCGATTTCGGCCTCCGATGGCCCAGTGCCGCCGCTGGGGCTTGCATCTGCGGCTCGAGGCTCAGGCTTGAGGCCGAGAACGGCCGCCAGTTCGCGCAGCAGGGCGGCCTGGGCGAGCCGTTCGGGCTGTGTGGCTTCGGCGGCCGCGGCTGGATCGCCCCGCTCCAGGCGATTGGCCAGGGAGCGCAGGGGCTTGGCCAGCTCGAACAGCACCGCCAGGGCCGCCGACGTGTTGAGGTCGTCGTTCATGGCGGCGGCAAAGCGCTGGCGGGCAGCGGCGAGTTCGGGGCTGAGCAGGGATGGATCGCTTGCCGCCTGGGCAGGGGTGATGGTGTCGCCAGCGGCTGCAGGAGCCTCCGTGCTGCCGCTGGGGAGCCCCAGGGCGGCGTTGAGACCTTTCCAGGCGGTGGCGGCGGCCTCGAGGGCGTCGGCGGTGAAGTCGAGCGGTTTGCGGTAGTGGGCCTGCAGGGTGAACAGGCGCAGGGTCATCGGCGACACGCCGGAATCCAGCAGGGCGCGGATGGTGGTGAAGTTGCCGAGGGATTTGCTCATCTTCTGGCCGCCCACGTTCACCATGCCGTTGTGCAGCCAGTAGTGGGCTAGCTCCTTGCCCGTGGCCGCCTCCGACTGGGCGATTTCGTTCTCGTGGTGGGGAAACACCAGGTCGGCGCCGCCGAGGTGGATGTCGATCGTGTCGCCCAGTTCCTCGCGCACCATGGCCGAACACTCGATGTGCCAGCCCGGCCGGCCTGGTCCCCAGGGGGAGGGGAAGCTGGGTTCGCCCGGTTTGGCGCCCTTCCAGAGGGCGAAGTCGAACGGGTGCTGCTTGCGGGCCTCCTCTTCGGTGGCCACGCGGCCGGAGGCGTTGTCCTGCTGCTGGTCGAGGTCGCGACCGCTGAGCTTGCCGTAGCCGGCGTGCTTCATCACGGCGAAATACACATCGCCATCGGCGGAGTAGGCCGCCCCCTTGGCCTCCAGTTCGCTGATCAGTCGCCGGATCGCATCGAGGCTGCGGGTGGCCCGCGGCATGCGGTCCGCCGGCAGGATGTTGAGGCGCGCCATGTCGGCCACGAAGGCCTCGATGTTGCGCTCGCTCACCACCTCCATCGCGCTGCCCTCCTCGGCGGCCCGCTTCAGGATCTTGTCGTCGATGTCGGTGTAGTTCTGCACGAAGGTCACCGCGTAGCCGCTCCAGATCAGGTGGCGGCGCAGCACGTCCCAGGCGATGTAGCTGCGGGCATGGCCCAGGTGGCACAGGTCGTAGACCGTGACCCCGCAGCAGTAGAGGCTCACCTTGCCCGGCTCGATTGGCCGGAACTCCTCGACGCGGCGGGTGAGGGTGTTGGTGAGCCGCAGGGTCATGGCACCGGCCGTCATTTCGCTTCCATCCAGTTCGGGCCGACACCGGTCTCCACCACGAGGGGGACAGCCAGCTCCACGGCGCGCTCCATGGTTTCACGCGTGAGGGTCAGCACCGGCTCGAGGGCTTCGGGGGCGGCCTCCAGCACCAGTTCGTCGTGCACCTGCAGCAGCAGGCGGGCGGGCAGGCCGCTGGCCGCCAGGCGGTGATGCAGCTGCACCATGGCCAGCTTGATGATGTCGGCGCTGGAGCCCTGAATCGGCGCATTGGCAGCGGCCCGCAGCTGCTGGGCCTCCATGCCGCCGCGGCGGGCCACCTCCAGGTCGATCTCCAGAGGGTCTTTGCCCAGCAGCCGCCCCAGGCCGGAGGGATCGAAGCTGAAGGGGCGGCGGCGGCCCAGGATCGTTTCCACGTAGCCGCGGCTGAGGGCCAGGCGCTCCTGCAGCTCCAGGAAGGCGAACACCTTGGGGTAGCGCTGCTTGAACCGGCTCAGGAAGTCCTTGGCCTGGGCCTGGCTGACGCCGGTTTCCCGCGCGAAGCGCTGGGCGCCCATGCCGTACATCACGCCGAAGTTGATCGTCTTGCCCAGGCGGCGCTCATCGCCGCTCACCGGTTCCGCTTCGCCCTTGTCCAGCAGCAGCCGTGCCGTCAGGGCATGCACGTCATCGCCGTTGCGGTAGGCCTCGATCAGCACCTCCTCGCCGGAGAGGTGGGCCAGGATGCGCAGCTCGATCTGGGAGTAGTCGGCACTGATCAGCTGCCAGCCCGCCTCCGGCAGAAAAGCCTTGCGGATTCGGCGTGAGAACTCAGTGCGGATGGGGATGTTCTGCAGGTTGGGGTTGCTGCTGCTCAGCCGCCCGGTGGCGGTGACGGCCTGGTTGAAGTCGGTGTGCACCCGGCCGGTTTCCGGCTCCATCAGCGCCGGCAGGGCATCCACGTAGGTGCTCTTGAGTTTGCTGAGGGTGCGGTGCTCCAGCACCAGCGGCACCACCGGATGGGCATCCTCCAGCTTCTCCAGCACGGCGGCATCGGTGCTCCAGCCGGTCTTGGTGCGGCGCGATTTCTTGCGGTCCAGCCCCAGGGTGTCGAACAGCAGCTCCCCCAGCTGCTTGGGGGAAGCCAGGTTGAAGTCGGTGCCGGCGGCCGTTTTGGCCTCCGTTTCCAGGCGCTCGAGGGTGGCGGCCAGCTCGCCGCTGAGCTCCTGGAGATAGGCCGTGTCGATGCGGATGCCGGTGGCCTCCATCTGGGCCAGCACCGGCTCCAGGGGCAGTTCAACCTGATCCAGCAGTTGGGGCAGCTGGGGCCCCAGGGCGTTCAGTTGCGCCCGCAGCAGCGGCGTCAGCCGGCGTGTCACATGCACGTCCATGCCGCAGTACTGCGCTGCCGCCTCGACCGGCACCGCTGAGAAGTCGGCCCCCTTGGGCACCAGCTCGCCGTAGCTCTGGGGCGTGAAGCCCAGATTGCGCTCCGCCAGCACCTCCAGGCCGTGCTTGGCGTTGGCATCGCGCAGGTAGTCCGCCAGCAGGGTGTCCATCACCACCCCCTCCAGGGCCAGGCCGTGGCGCAGCAGGATCAGCCGGTCGTATTTGGCGTTCTGCAGGGTTTTGGGGTGCTGCGGGCTGGCCAGCCAAGGGGCCAGGGCGGTGAGCACCTGATCCAGGGGCAGTTGCTCGCCCTGCTGGTGGCCGATGGGGATGTAGGCCAGATCGGCGGGTCCCTCGCCCCAGGCCAGGCCAATGCCCACCAGTTCCGCCAGGAAGGGATTGAGGTTGGTGGTTTCGGTGTCGAGGGCGATCGGGGCGGCCGGATCGGTGGCCTCCAGCAACCGCGCCATCAGGCCTTCGAGGGCCGTGCTGCTGGTGATCAGCTCGGGCTGGAGTGCGGGTTGCCGCTGGGCCGAGCCCGGGTCGCTGCCTGGCGCGGTGCCGTCGCCGCGGCTGGCGGCGGCTGCCGCGGATGCCGCAGCTCCAGAGGCTGCTCCGGAGGCCGCTCCAGGGGTGCGACCACCTGTTGCGGAATCCTGTACCACAGCTGCAGGGCCAGCAGATGACCCATCGGCCCCCTGGCCCCCGGCGGCCCTGGCGCTGGCGTCCATCGGCGGCAGGGGCGGGGGCGGTTCGGAGGAGAAGATCTCGGCGAAGCTGTTCACCTGCCGCCGCAGGCTGAACAGCTCCAGGTCCTCGAGGCTGCTGGCCAGGGCGTCCGGTTTCACCGTCCCCAGCTCCAGCCGTGGCTCGGCCGCTAGCGGAATGTCCACCAGGATTTCCGCCAGCATGCGCGAGCGGTAGGCGTTGTCGCGGTCGGCGGCGAGCTTCTCCAGCAGGGCGCCCTTCAGCACACCCTTGGGGTCCTTGGCCTTGGGGCCGGCCGCCTGCAGCTGCTCGAGGGCGGCGTAGATGCCATCCAGGTTGGTGTGGGCCTGGAGCAGGTTGATGGCGGTCTTGGGGCCCACCCCCTTCACCCCGGGAATGTTGTCGGAGCTGTCGCCGGTGAGGGCCTTGAGCTCCACCACCTCCTGCGGCGGCACCCCCAGCTTGGCGATCACGCCGTCATGGCGGATCTCCACCGGACCGCTGTTCTTCGCATAGGGGCCGCCTCCCATGTAGAGCACGGCGATGTCGCGCTGGTCGTCCACCAGCTGGAACAGGTCGCGGTCGCCGGAGAGGATCCGCACCCGCCACCCCCCGTTGGCGGCGCGGTTGGCCAGGGTGCCCAGCACGTCGTCGGCCTCGTAGCCGGGCGCCATGCACAGCGGGATGTCGAGCGCCTGCTCCAGGATCTGCTGCAGGTTGCCCAGGTCCTGGAAGAAGTGCTTCGGTGCCTCATCCCGGTGGGCCTTGTAGGCCTCGTCGGCCTCGTGGCGGAAGGTGGGCTCGGCCGTGTCGAAGGCGATCACCACGCCCTGGGGGGTGAGGCCCTTGCAGTTGTCGAGCAGGGCCTTCAGGAAGCCGTAGGTCACCGAGGTGGGCACGCCCTCCTTGGTGCTGAGGCCGCCCTCGCCCCCCTTGCTGAAGGCATAGAAGCTGCGGAAGGCCAGCGAGTGGCCATCCACCAGCAGCAGCAGGGGTTTCTGGCTGTTCGCACCCGCTGCCACCACCGCTCAGCCAGCCCAAAGTGGGCCCAGCCTGGCATCCTGAATGGGCGATGTCCCGCCTCCGATTCCCCGCTGCTGATGGCCCGCACCCCCAGCCGTTACGCCATCCACCTGCTGCTGGCTGGCGGCCACAGCCAAACCGTGTCGTTTCCCAGCCTGGATGCCTTTCAGCAGTGGTACGGCACGGTGCTCAATGCCGGCCCCGGCGATGCCTTCATCAACGTGCCGATCACCGATCTCGAGGCCGAATACCTGGTGCTGCGGCCCAGCAGCGTGCTGGGCATCAGAGTGGAGCCCATCTATGGCGCCCTTGAGGATTGAATCCACAACTGCTCTGGGGTGAAGCGTTTTTTGCCGGGTCCCTGGCCCAGCTGTTGGCTCGCCTCAGCGGTCTGCCTGCGGTGGTGCTGCTGCTGGGCACGGGGCTGCTGATCGGCCGCGCCGGTTTGGATCTGGTGCAGCCGGAAAGCCTGGGCCGGGGCCTGGAACCCCTGGTGGGGCTGCTGGTGGGCCTGGTGCTGTTCGATGGGGGCCTCAACCTGCGGCTGGCCGGCCGCGACCTGCAGCGCACCGTGGTGCAGCTGGTGCTGGTGCGCAGCGTGCTCGGCCTGGTGGGCGGAGCCTGGCTGGCCCATCAACTGGCCGGTCTGTCCTGGCCACTGGCCTGGGTGTTCGGCGCCATTGCCCTGGCCACGGGGCCCACGGTGGTGACACCGATGGTGCAGCAGATGCGCCTGATGCCCGGCCTGGGCCAGGTGCTGGAGGCGGAGGGGCTGATCCTGGAGCCCGCCGGTGCGGTGCTGGCCCTGCTGCTGATGCAGCTGACCCTGGGCGACCTGGCCAGCTGGCAGGACGTGGGTGTGCTGCTGCTGGTGCGGCTGGGCGGGGGCGTGGTGATCGGTGCCCTGGGGGGCTGGCTGCTGGTGGAGATCCTGCGCCGGCTGCCGGCGGATGCCGATGGCCTCAAGCTGCAGCTCTGCCTGGGGGTGTTGTTTCTGTTGGTGAGTGGCGCCCAGGCGTTGCTGCCGGAGGCGGGTCTGCCGGCGGCGGTGAGTGCTGGCGTGGTGGTGGGGCTGCGGCTCGACGAGCAGGCCAGCCAGCTGGATGCGCTGATCAGTCAGCTGGCGCAACTGGCGATCACCGTGCTCTTTCCCCTGCTGGCCGCCGATCTCTCCTGGGCTGAACTCAGCCCCCTGGGCTGGGGCGGGGTGGCCTGCGTGCTGGCGCTGATGCTGTTTCGCTGGTTGGTGATCCAGGCCGGTGGCATCGGCCTGCCATCGCTCAGCTGGCGCGACAAGTTGATGCTCAGCTGGATCGCCCCCCGCGGCATCGTGACCGCCGCCGTGGCCAGCCTGTTCGCCCTGGAGCTGGAGGCAGCCGGGATCGCTGGCGCCGGCGCCCTCAAGGGCCTGGTGTTCCTCACGATCCTGCTCACGGTGGGCATCCAGGGCTTCACGGCGCCGGTGCTGGCGGAGCGCCTTGGCCTGGTGCAGCCGGCGGCCGTGGGTTCAGAGGCTGCGCGCGATGCGGCCTCGGGCCTCGCCGCTGGGCTGCAACAGCAGCCAGGTGGTGAGAAGGTCGGGGCCCTGGAGGCTGCCGAGTAGGGCCGCCCGCAGGGTTTTCATCAGCACGCCCTTTTTCACGCCCGCGGCGGTCACGGCCTCGCCCAGCAGGGCCTGGGCCTGATCGGCGCTGAGGGGGCCTTCAGGTAGCCGTTCCAGCAGGGCCTGCAGGGCAGGCCGGGCCCCCGGGCTCTCCAGCTGTTGGAGGGCATCGGCCTGGAGTTCAGGCCGCTCAAAGAACGGCCGGGCCTGCTCCACCCCATCGGCCAGCAGGGTGAGCGAGGGGCCGATCAGTTCGCACAGCTGCAGCTGCCAGGCGGGATCAGCGCTGCTGCCCTGGCCGTCCGCCGGCCAGCCCTCGGCGCCCCAGAGGGGGGTGAGCTCGCGCAGCAGGGCGGCGGGACCGCGCTCGTGCAGCACCTGGCTGTTCAGCCAGTTGAGCTTGTCCCAGTCGAAGCGGGCACCGGCCTTGTTCACGCGATCGAAATCGAACACGGCCGCGGCTTCGGGCAGGTTGAACCGCTCGCCCATGCCCTCCGGCGGCGACCAGCCCAGCAGGGTCATGTAGTTGGCCAGGGCCTCGGCGGTGTAGCCCTGCTGGCGGAAGTCGCTCACGGAGGTGACGCCATCGCGCTTGGAGAGTTTCTTGCCCTCCTTGTTAAGGATCAGCGGCGTGTGGGCGAACTCCGGCACCGGTAGCCCCAGGGCCTGGTAGAGCAGCAGCTGCTTGGCGGTGTTGGCGATGTGATCCTCCCCGCGGATCACATGGGTGACGGCCATGGCGGCGTCGTCCACCACCACCACCAGGTTGTAGAGCGGATCCCCGATCTGGTCGGCCGGGGCCCGGCGGGCGATCACCATGTCGCCCCCTAGATCGGCACCGCTCCAGCGCATGGCCCCCCGCACCAGGTCGGTCCAGGTGATGGTGGCGTCGTCGTCGATGCGGAAGCGCACCGTGGCCTGGCGGCCCTCGGCGATGAAGGCCTGCTCCTGTTCGGGGCTGAGATCCCGGTGGCGGTTGTCGTAGCGGGGGGCACGGTTCTTCGCCGCCTGCCGCTCGCGCATCTCGGTGAGCTCCGCCTCCGTGGCGTAACAGCGGTAGGCCTTGCCGGAATCCAGCAGTTGCTGAATGGCGGCCCGGTGTTCAGCGATCCGCTGGCTCTGGATCACCGGCTCTCCATCCCACTGGAGCCCCAGCCACTGCAGGCCCTCCAGGATGTTGGCGGTGAATTCCGGCTTGCTGCGTTCCCGGTCGGTGTCTTCAATGCGCAGCAGAAACTGGCCGCCGTGGCGCTTCGCGAACAGCCAGTTGAACACCGCCGTGCGGGCGGTGCCGATATGAAGCGTGCCGGTGGGACTGGGGGCGAGACGGACGCGCACCGCCGAACCCGTTGATGCCACCTGGCTGCTCCGTGTGAGATGGAGAGCGGGACTGACGGGGCTCGAACCCGCAACTTCCGCCGTGACAGGGCGGTGCTCTAACCGATTGAACTACAGTCCCAAAGTGTGGGTAAACCCACTCCAGGCGCGCTTTCGACTCCGCCTGTGTCGCCTCGGCGACCTCAAAAGTATCCGCTGTCGCCCTGCCCTTCGTCAACCAAGGGCCGGCTCTGGTGATGTGCCAACGCTGCAGCGGTTGCTGAGCGGCGCCCAGCAAAAAGCCCGCCGTGGGGCGGGCGTGGGCAAGGTGGCTCAGGGGAGCCTGGTGCAAACGGTGTCAGGGGCGAAAGCCGGCGGGCTCGATCAGACGCACCTGGTTGCCACGGGCTGTGAATTCGCGACCTTGATCGCTCTGCACCACAACGCGACCACCAGATTTGACGCGGATCACCCGGGCACGAACCCAGCCGAGGGCTGCGGATTCGAGAACCTTGACCACATCACCGGGCTGTAGATCCAACTCCATGTCCGGAACCAAGAGACTGCAGGGAGGGAACGTCGAACGCGCCGTGGAGGACTTGAACCCCCGACATCAGGTTTTGGAGACCTGCGTTCTACCAACTGAACTAACGGCGCAGGGTCGACGTTCCCTCTTCCGATGCAAACCAGGCAGCACCTGGTTTGCTCGGCGAGGCCATCACGGGGAGCGTCATGGCCTGGGATGACGAGGCGGTGGGCCTCAGCGATCGAAGCGCTGCTTGACGCGGGTGGCTTTGCCCACCCGATCGCGCAGATAGAAGAGCTTCGCTCGACGCACCTTACCCCGGCGCTCCACCTTCACGGAAGCCACCTGGGGGCTGTGCAGCATGAACACCCGCTCCACGCCAATGCCCTGGAAGATGCGGCGCACGGTGATGGTCTCGTTGAGGCCGCCGTGGCGCTTGGCGATCACCACGCCCTCGTAGGGCTGAATGCGCTCCTTGTTGCCCTCGCTGATGCGCACGCCCACCTTCACGGTGTCGCCCACATAGATCTCGGGCAGATCGCTCTTGAGCTGGGCCGCCTCAAAGGCGCGCATCAGTTCGTGGGCGCTCAGCTTGCCCGTGGTGGCCTTGGCGGCGGCGGCCTGGGGGGCTGCCTCGGTGGCGACAGCGACGCTGGCCTCAACGGCTGCCTCGGAGGCCGCTTCGCTGGCCGCGGTTGTGTTGATCTCTTCGTTCATGTCCTTGGAATCCGCTGCCATCCCAGCTCCGAAAATCGCCTGGCCAAACAGCGAGTGTACCGGCTCAGGGTGCCGGGCCCTTGGGGGCCGGCCTGGGCAGCCAGCGCTGGATCAGCAGCAGGGCGCCGCTGCCGAGCATCCACAGCAGACCCAGCCCATTCAGCACCACATAGAACGGTTCTGCTGCCTGGCCCAGCCATTCCCCCTCGTGCAACGCCATCAGCCAGTGCACCTGGTCGCGGCCGAGGCCGCCCCAGTCTTTGAGCAGGCGGTAGCCCATGCCGGTGAGCACCGTGATCAGCAGCGGCGCCAGCACGAAGGGCGCCAGGGTGGCATGGGCCTTGCGGATCTGGACGATGGGCAGGGGCATGCCGCAGAGGCAGAAGCGAGGCCCCAGGTTCTAACTTGAAACTCCGGCACCGCCTATCCCCAATGAACCTGTTCGCCGATCTGCTGGCTGCCTCCACCAAGGCCCAGGCGAAACAGGAGGCCCCGGTGGTCACGGCGACCGGCCCCCGCATCCAGAAAAGCCGCCGGGGCGTGGAAGTGAAGAGCGCCCGTGAGATCGCCACCATGCGCCAGGCCAGCCGCATCGTGGCCACGGTGCTGCGGGAAATTCTCGAGCTGGCTGCTCCGGGCATGACCACCGGCGACCTCGACGCCCATGCCGAGAAGCGCATCCGCGAGCTGGGGGCGACCCCCAGCTTCAAGGGCTACCACGGCTTTCCGGCCAGCATCTGCGCCTCGATCAACAACGAGGTGGTGCATGGCATTCCCAGCTCCAAGCGGGTGATCAAGGCCGGCGACCTGGTGAAGATCGACACCGGCGCCTACTTCGACGGCTACCACGGCGACAGCTGCGTGAGCCTCTGCGTGGGCGAGGGCGTGCCGGAGCAGGCCCGCACCCTGGCGCGGGTGGCGCAGGAGTCGCTGATGAAGGGGCTGGCCACGGTGAAGGCCGGCAGCACCCTGCTCGATCTGGCCGGCGCCGTTCAGGACCACGTGGAGGCCCATGGCTTTGCCGTGGTGGAGGACTACACCGGCCACGGTGTGGGCCGCAACCTGCACGAGGAGCCCTCGGTGTTCAACTACCGCACCCGGGAGCTGCCCAACATGACCCTGCGCCCCGGCATGACCCTAGCCGTGGAGCCGATCCTCAATGCCGGCAGCAAGGCCTGCCGAACCCTCAAGGATCGCTGGACCGTGGTGACCGTGGACGGCAGCCTCTCGGCCCAGTGGGAACACACCATCGCCGTGACCAGCGACGGCTGCGAAATCCTCACCGACCGCGACTTCTAAGCCCGGGTGAAGGCTCTGAAGTAGAGCCAGCGCGTGAGTGTGGCCAGGGGCATCAACACATAGGTGAGGGGGTTGGGGCTCACCAGCACCAGCCCGCAGTTCCAGCGCACCTGGCGCAGGATTTCCCCCGCCACGAACTCAGCGCTCATCAGGCCGATCGGGTTGAGGGCCGAGCGGAAGGGCCCCAGCACCAGCCGGCGAATGCGCAGCTGGGGGCTGGCCAGATCAAGGCTGCGCAGGCTGAGCAGCTGGCCCTGCAGCCGTTTGCTGATCTCGTACAGCGGGCTCACGGCGCTCTGGATCTCCGCTTCCGAGGTGTTGATCCAGATCTCGCGCGGGCGCGCCGCTTGCCCGGCCGCAGCTGCCAGGCCCGCGAACAGTTCCAGCAGGCGCCAGCTGCTCAGGGCGTTCACCTCCAGCGACTGCCACACCGCCTCGGGGCTGCGGCTGGCATGCAGATTCACGCCGTGGTTGAGCACGAGGATGTCGACCTCCGCCAGCAGCTCCCGCAGCTCCTCCTCCGCGCCGCATTGCCAGGGCACCTGCCGCAGGGCGATGGGCCGCTCCTCCTGGTCGAACAGCTGCAGGGGTGTGGTGCCGCTGGTGAGGGCGATCAGCTGAGCTCCCTGGCGGTGCAGGTGCCGCAGCAGGGCCTGGCCGAGGCTGCCGCTGGCACCGGTGACGGCCACCGTGGCGCCCTGGAGCGCCAGGGGGAAGGGAGGGGGGGCGGCGGCCATGACGGATTGGGCGATGGCGCCAGCTTGCGGCATCCTCTGGAGCAGTAGCGCGCCCTGGATGTCTGCGGCCCTGGTGGCTCTGTTCGCCCCCTACTGCGATGGGGCCAACCGCGCTGCTGTGTTGGAGCAGGCCCTGGAACGGCTCGCGGTTGGATCCTGGCGGGGTGCCCGGCCCCTGCAGCCCTCGGGGCTGCGCCCGTTCGAGCTGCGCTGGAGCGGTGAGGCTTCACCCCTGGAACCCAGCCGCTGCACGCTCACCTTTCCCGAGCAGGCGGAGGTGCGCTACAGCTTCGCGTTGCCCGCTTACCAACTGGTGCTCTGGCTGATGGATGGCCTGGAGGCCGGGGGCGACGACCTGCCGATCGGCTTCTGGCACTGGTTGCTGCTGGGGGCGAGTCCAGAGACGCGCAGCGCCTAGATTCGCCCGAACAGCTCCACCCGCATGGGCCCAGCCAGCGCTTCCCATCCCGGCAGTGCCCCAGACGGGTCCCCCAACGGCGCCGCCACCCTTCTGGTGGGGTCCTGTGAACCCTTCAGCGGCAAATCGGCTGTGGTGCTCGGCCTGGCGCGGCAACTGCTGCAGCGGGGCGTGGCGGTGCCGGATCCTCGGCCTGGCCCAGGAGGCGCTCCTGCCCTCCGTGCACCTGCTCCGCAAGCAGGAGGCCCACCAGCGGCTGTTGGCGGGGCAGCTGGAGGCCGGTGCCGGTTTTGAGCAGCTCCAGGCGGCCCTGGCCTGCGCGAGCGCCGGCCTCACCCTGCTGGAGGCCGCCGGCAGCATGAGCGAGGGCCTGCTCTACGGCCTCAGCCTGCCCCAGCTGGCCCGCGCCCTGCGGGCGCCGGTGGTGCTGGTGCATTCCTGGCAGGACACCTGCAGTGCGGATCCATTGCTTCAGGCCCGGGAGCAGCTCGGTGGGTTGCTGGCCGGTGTGGTGTTGAACGCCGTGAATCCCGATGGTGTGAACCAGCTGCGCGAGGAGGTGGAGCCGGCGTTGGAGCGCCTCGGCATCCCGGTGCTCGGTGTGATGCCCCGCAGCCCCTTGCTGCGCAGCGTCACCGTGGAGGAGTTGGCCCGCCGTCTGGATGCCACGGTGCTGTGCTGCCGCGATCGGCTCGATCTGCTGGTGGAGACCCTCTCCATCGGCGCCATGAATGTGAACTCCGCCATGGAGTTCTTCCGCCGCCGCCGCAACATGGCGGTGGTGACCGGTGCCGACCGCACCGACATCCAGCTGGCCGCCTTGGAGGCCTCCACCCAGTGCCTGATCCTCACCGGCGCCGGCGACCCCCTGCCCCAGCTGATTTCCCGGGCCGAGGAGCTGGAGGTGCCGTTGCTGAAGGTGGAGCACGACACCCTCACCACGGTGGAGGTGATTGAGGCCACCTTCGGCCATGTGCGCCTCAATGAAACCGTGAAGGCCACCTATGCCTTCCGCCTCGTTGAGGAGCACTGCAACTTCGAACGGCTCTATCGGCTGCGGGCTTGCGTTGACCCGGTCTCTCGATCTTCCAGCACTTGATCGGATCGACACCCTGGCCCAGGAGTTGGCCATGCTGCAGGACCGCAGCAAGCGTCGGATTGCCATCCTCGGCAGCCGCCACGTGCCCGTGGTGTCGGTGCATCTGGTGGAGCTGGTGGCCCGCTCCCTCGCCCAGGAGGGCCACAACCTGATCACCTCCGGCGCCCAGGGGGTGAATGCGGCGGTGATTCGCAGCGTGCTCGATGTGGATGCCTCCCGGCTCACGGTGCTGCTGCCCCAGAGCCTGGATCGTCAGCCCGCGGAATCGCGCGATCAACTGGAGCGGGTGCTGCACCTGGTGGAGAAGCCCGAGCACGATGAGCTGCCGTTGCCCATGGCCAGCAGCCTCTGCAACCAGGAGATCATCAGCCGCTGCGACCAGCTGATCTGCTACGCCTTCCACGACAGCGAGACCCTGCTGGCCAGCTGCCGCACCGCTGAGGACATGGGCAAGGTGGTGAGCCTGATGTTCTTCGACTAGGTCGGGGTCTGGTTCTGTCGGCCGCGGGGATTCAGCTGGCCGCCGCCAGCACCGCCTTCAGACCCTCCAGATAGAGCAGGCCGGTGCAGACCATCGCCCCTGCCCAGCAGGCAGATCGCAGCGGCGGCAGGTTGGCCACGTAGGCGCCGATGTAGGCCAGCCGCAGGGCCGGGTGGATCCAGGCGGCGGCGATGGCCAGCGGTGCACTCACGCCACTCCCCAGGCAGAGCAGGGCCGCCGGGGCGAACAGGGTGAAGGCCTCGAAACTGTTCTGGTGGGCCCAGTTGGCCCGCAGGCCCCACTCCGGCAGGCGATCGGCCATGGCCCGCGGCGCCGCCAGGTCGGCGATGGTGAAATTCGCCTGGGAGCGGGCGGCCCCGAGCGGCACCAAGCTGGCCACCACCACAGCGGCGGCGAGCAGCAACGACCAGGCGAAGGCTGGGTTCATGGCGGGGAGCTGTGGATGGCGGGCAATCGCCTCTTTTCTAGGCTGGCTGCAGCCGCCCTCCCCAGAGCCACCGATGGCCGACACCTACAGCTTCGATTGCGTCAGTGATTTCGATCGTCAAGAGCTGGTGAATGCCATCGATCAGGTGCGCCGGGATGTGAGCACCCGCTACGACCTCAAGGATTCGGGCACGGAGATCGAGCTGGAGGAAGCCGCCATCACCATCACCAGCGCCAGCGACATGACGCTGCAGGCCGTGGAGGACGTGTTGCGCCAGAAGGCCACCAAGCGCAATCTCTCCCTCAAGATCTTCGACTTCCAGCCCCCTGAGCCCGTGGGCGGCAACCGCGTTAAGCAGGTGGTGAAGTTGCGCAAGGGTCTGTCCCAGGAGCTCGCCAAGCAGCTCAGCAAAACCGTGCGGGATGAGCTGAAGAAGGTCACGGTGGCCATCCAGGGTGATTCCCTGCGGGTCACGGGCAAGAACAAGGACGACCTCCAGGCCGCCATCGCCCTGCTCAAGGCCCAGGACGTGGAGGTGCCCCTGCAGTTCGAGAACTACCGCTGATGCCCGCCGGCTGGCGGTTCTGGATCGACCGCGGCGGCACCTTCACCGATCTGGTGGGCCGCTCCCCCGACGGTGAGCTGGTGGTGCGCAAGCTGCTGTCGGTTCAGCCAGGCGTTGCGGGGGATCCGGCGGTGCGGGCGATCCGTGGATTGCTGGGGCTGGATCCGGCCGTCGCTGAGCCGATCCCCGCCGGGCTGATCGCCGAGGTGCGGCTGGGCACCACCGTGGCCACCAATGCGGTGCTGGAGCGTGCGGGCCGGCCGACGCTGCTGCTGCTCAACCGCGGCTTCGCCGATCTGCTGACCATCGGCGATCAGCACCGGCCTGATCTGTTCGCCCTGGAGATCCAGCGGCCGGAGCCCCTGGCACAGCGGGTGCTGGAGGTGGGTGGTCGCCTGGCGGCGGATGGCTCGGAGCTGGAGCCCTTGCAGTGCGATGCGGCTCTGACCAAGCAATTGCATCAGGCCCGCGCCGATGGGCTTCGCTGCGTTGCCGTGGCCTTGCTGCATGCCTACCGCTTCCCCCGCCATGAGCTGGCGCTCGGCTCCTGGCTGGAGACGTTCGGTTTCGAGGCCATTGCCCTCTCGCACCGGGTGAGCCCGCTGCCGCGGTTGGTGCCGCGGGCCCACACCACCGTGCTGGAGGCCAGCGTGGGGCCGGTGCTGCGGCGCTACCTGGCCCAGGTTCAGGCGGCCCTGGGCCCTGCGGTGCCGCTGCGGGTGATGCAGTCGAGCGGTGGGCTGATCGCGCCCGAGCAGCTGCGCGCCAAGGACACG
>RGNC01000041.1 GCA_010029175.1 Synechococcaceae bacterium WB8_1B_136
AGCACGTGCTGCTCTACAACCTCTCCGAGGACATCCCCGAGGGCGACTACACCTGTGCCCTCGACCAGGCGGATCTGGTGCAGGAGGGCAGCGATGTGACGATCCTCACCTACTCGCGCATGCGTCACCACTGCCTCAAGGCCGTGGAGCAGCTGGAGAAG
The DNA here is from genome assembly GCA_010029175.1 of Synechococcaceae bacterium WB8_1B_136. Lineage (GTDB taxonomy): Bacteria > Cyanobacteriota > Cyanobacteriia > PCC-6307 > Cyanobiaceae > Vulcanococcus. Next base: position 162 of record RGNC01000041.1, read on the forward strand.
GAGGGCGTGAGCGTGGAGCTGATCGATCTGATCAGCCTCAAGCCCTTCGACATGGAGACCATCGCCCGCTCGATCCGCAAGACCCACAAGGTGCTGGTGGTGGAGGAGTGCATGAAGACCGGTGGCATCGGCGCCGAACTGATCGCCCTGATCACCGAGCACTGCTTCGACGACCTCGACGCCCGGCCGGTGCGTCTCTCGTCGCAGGACATCCCCACGCCCTACAACGGCACCCTGGAGAACCTCACGATCATTCAGCCCCACCAGATCGTGGAGGCGGCCAAGGCCCTCCACGCCGGTCAGCTCTGAGATGGCACGTCAACAGGGGTGGTTCGCCCTGATCCTGGCCCTGGCGATCGCCGCCGGGGCCCTTTTGATGTCGTTCCCCCTGCAGTTGGGGCTTGACCTGCGGGGCGGCAGTCAGCTCACCCTGCAGGTGCTGCCCGCCGGTGCCATCCAGAAGGTGCAGAAGGAGCAGCTCGATGCCGTGAAGGATGTGCTCGAGCGCCGCATCAACGGCCTCGGGGTGGCTGAATCCACGCTGCAGACCGTGGGCGACGACCAGCTGGTGCTGCAGTTGCCCGGCGAGCAGGACCCCAGCCGCGCCGCCAAGGTGCTGGGCACCACCGCACTGCTGGAGTTCCGTGCCCAGAAGCCTGGCACCGAGCAGGAGATGCAGGGGCTGCTCAAGCTCAAACGCCAGGCCCAGGCCGTGCTCAACCAGAGCCGGGCCAAGGCCGAGGCGGCCGCCAATGGCAAGCCCCAGCCCCCCGAAGCCCAGCTCAAGGCGGAAGAACTGGCCAAGACCCTGGCCCAACTGGGCATCACGGTGCCCGCCGGCAGCAGCGAGAGCGAGCAGCTGGAGCTGCTGCTCAACAGCGTGAACCGCAAGATCGTGGATCTCTACGAGCCGCCCACGCTCACCGGCAAGGACCTCACCACGGCGGGCCGTCAGCAGCAGCAGACCGGCAACGGCTGGGATGTGACCCTGGCCTTCAACAGTGAGGGGGGCAAGAAATTCGCCGAGCTCACCCAGAGCATCGCCGGCACGGGCCGGTTGCTGGGGATCGTGCTCGATGGCCGCTCCATCAGCGAAGCCAGTGTGGGGCCCGAGTTCAAGCCGGCCGGCATCACCGGCGGCGCCGCCAGCATCACCGGCAACTTCAGCAGCGAAGAGGCCCGCGATCTGGAGGTGCAGCTGCGGGGTGGCTCCCTGCCGCTGCCGGTGAAGTTGATCGAGGTGCGCACCGTGGGCCCCTCGCTCGGGGCGGAGAACGTGCGCTCCAGCCTCGTGGCGGCCCTCTCCGGCCTGGCGCTGGTGGCGGTGTTCATGGTGGTGGTGTATCGCCTGGCCGGCCTGGTGTCGGTGGTGGCCCTGAGCCTCTATGCCCTGTTCAACCTGGCCATCTATGCCCTGATCCCGGTCACCCTGTCGCTGCCGGGCATCGCCGGTTTCATCCTCTCGATCGGTATGGCGGTGGATGCCAATGTGCTGATCTTCGAGCGGGTGAAGGAGGAGCTGCGCAGTGGCAACACCCTGATCCGCTCGATTGATGCCGGCTTCTCCCTGGCCTTTTCCTCAATCCTCGATGGCCATGTGACGGGTCTGATCAGTTGCGCCGCTCTGTTCGCCCTCGGCACCGGCCTGGTGAAGGGCTTTGCCGTCACCCTGGCGATCGGCCTGCTGCTCAGCCTGTTCACCGCCCTCACCTGCACCCGCAGCGTGCTGCGCCTGCTGATGAGCTATCCGGTCCTGCGCCGCACCACCTACTTCCTGCCCGCCAGCCAGCTGCCCGGCAGCGCCTCCTGATGTCCGCCACCACCGTTTCCGCCGCGGTTCCCACGCCCCGCTTCCGCATCAGCCGCCACCGTCGCCTGGCCTGGTGGGGTTCTGGCCTCGCCTGCCTGCTCAGCGTGATCGGCCTGGTGCTGTGCTGGCTCAATCCGGCGATCGGCCTGCCCCTCAAGCCCGGCCTCGATTTCACCGGGGGCACCCAAATCCAGATCGAGCGCCAGTGCGGTAGCGGCTGCGGTGCGATCACCAGTGCCCAGGTGCAGCGGCAGCTCGCCCAGCTGCAGCTGCCGCCAGCCCCCGGCGAGCAGGCCCCGAATCTGGGCTCCGCCATGGTGCAGGTGCTGGATCAGGGCCGCTCCCTCACGCTGCGGCTGCCGCCGCTCAACCCGGAGCAGGCAACCGCCGTCACCCAGGCGGTGGCCCAGGTGGCCGGCCCGCTCAACCAGGCCGGCACTGCGGTGGACACGATCGGCCCCACCCTCGGGGAACAGCTGCTCAAGGGCAGCGCCATTTCCCTGCTGGTGAGCTTTGCCGCCATCGCCGCCTACATCACCTTCCGCTACGACCGCCTGTTTGCCTTCCTGGCCCTGATCTGCCTGGCCCACGACGTGCTGATCACCTGCGGGGTGTTCGCCTGGCTGGGTTTGATCAGCGGCGTTGAGGTGGATTCGCTGTTCGCCGTGTCGCTGATCACGGTGGCGGGATACTCGGTCACCGACACCGTGGTGGTGTTCGACCGCATCCGTGAACAGAAAACCGTGCTGGGTTCCCTGCCGCTCAGCGAGCAGGTGGATGTGGCGGTGGACGCCACCCTCACCCGCTCCCTCTACACCTCCCTCACCACCCTGTTGCCCCTGGTGGGGCTGATCTTTTTCGGCGGTTCCAGCCTGTTCTGGTTCGCTGTGGCCCTCACCATCGGCATCGGGGTGGGCAGCTGGTCGAGCATCGGTGTGGCCCCAACCCTGCTGCCGGTGTTGGCACGCCGATGAGGCGGCGCCTGCCGTGGGAACCGCTGCTGCTGGCGCTGCTGGCCCTGTTTGATCTGCGCACCGAACTGCAGCTGCTGGCCGACCACTTCACCTGGAGCAGCCTGATGGTGATCCCGGGCCAGCATCCCCTGGCCGTGGTGGTGCTGGCGTTGCTGCCGTCGCTGCTGCGGCGCTACCGCTGATCATCGGGTCACCAGCGATCCATGATCTGCTCCACCAGCACTTTCTGAGCCAGCACCTGCAGCACCACCACCAGGGGCAGGGCCAGCAGCACACCGGGCAGCCCCAGCAGCGCCCCCAGGCTCAACTGCGCCATCAGCGCCACGGTGGGCAGCAGATTCACGGTGCGGCTGAGCAGGATCGGGGTGAGCAGAAAGGCCTCGCCGTTCTGCAGCACCAGCCGCAGGATCAGCACCTGCAGTGCCAGGGCCGGCGACACCAGCAAGGCCACCGCCAGGGGCAGCAGCGTGGCCACCGTGGGGCCGATGGTGGGCACGAAGGTGAGCAGGCCGCAGGCCAGGGCGCTGAGCAGGGCCAGGGGAACCTTGAGAGCCGCCAGACCGGCCCAGGTGAACAGGAACACGGCCGTGGCCGAGATGGTCATGCCCGCCAGCCAGCCCCCCAGGGCCTCGCGGCAATCCCGCAGCAGTTCGGCGGCCAGGGGCCGCACGTGGTTCGGGGTGGTGGCCAGCACCAGGCGCTGGTGGCTGCGGGGATCGAGGGCCAGCAGCAGCGCCAGCAGCACCATCAGCAGCAGCTGGATCGTGCCGTTGGCGGCTCCGCCGGCAAAGCCCAGCACCTGGGCCCCCAGGGGTTGCAGCTTGTCCCAGGTGGCGAAACCCATCAGCTGCTGCTCGAGGCTCTTGAGCATGGCCACGCCGCCCAGCAGCTCACTGACGCGCTGAATCAGCACCGGCACCAACAGGGTGAGCTGGTGGGCCTGCTCCAGCAGTTCCGGCAGCAGCAGCTCCCCCAGCTTCCAGCCACCCACCAACAGCAGCGCCACCACCACCACCAGGGCCGTGGGGCGGTTCAGCTTGGTGAAGCGCCGCAGCCAGCTCACCGGCACATCCAGGGCCACGGCCAGCACCACGGCACCGAACAGCACCAGCAGCACCCAGCGCAGCTCCCAGGCCAACAGGCCCAGCACTACCAGGGCCAGCAGCCCGAGCAGGGTGCGGCCGCTCATGGGGCCAACCGCTGGCGCCGCCAGGGATCCAGCAGGTCGTGGATCAGCACCTCCCGGATCACCACCTGCAGACACACCGCCAGGGGCAGGGCCAGCAGCAGCCCCAGGGGCCCGAACAGCACGGTGAACAGGAACTGGGCGATCAGGGTGAGCCCCGGCAGCAGCTTCACCTGGTGGTGCATCACCGAGGGGGTGATCACGTAGCTCTCCAGGTTCTGCACCAGCACGTAGAGGCCCAGCACCGCCAGGGCCTTCCAGGGGGAAACCAGCAGTGCCACCGACATCGGGAAGATCGTGCTCAGGGTTGGCCCCACGTTGGGAATGATGTTCAGCAGGCCTGCCAGCAGGGCATTGGCCACCACCAGCTTCACCCCCAGCAGCGAGAGGCCGATCCCGGCCAGCAGGGCCACGCAGCAGGAGCTGATCAGCACCCCGCCCATCCAGCTGCTGAGGGCTTCACCGCACTGCAGCAGCACCTGCCGCAGCCGGCGCCGATAGAACGAGGGCGCCAGCAGCACCGCCACCTCCCGGTAGGCGCTGGGCTGCACCGCGATCATCAGGCTCACCGCCAGCACGAACAGCAGCTGGATCACGCCGCTCCCCAGGTTGCCGGCCACCCCCAACAGGCTCACCAGGCCCGGCCCCAGGCCGGATCCGCCACCGGGGGTTTCCCAGCTCTGCTGCAACCAGTGCAGGGCCTGCTTGCCGTAGAGCATCTGGCTGCTCAGGTCCATGCCCTGGCGCAGCAGCCGCACCAGCACGTCGGCGGCGGCGGGCAGCTGGCGCAACAACTCTTGGAACTGCTGCACAAACGGGGGCACCACGGCGCCCAGGCAGATTGCGAGCAGCAGCAGCAGTCCGCCCAGGGTGAGCAGCAGGGCCTGGGGCCTCCCACAGCCCAGGCGCTGGCGCACCACCCCCACCAGGGTGCAGAGGGCCATGGCCAGCACGATGGCGGCGAACACGTGGATCAACACCTCGCGCAGGTTCCACAGCAGCAGCAGGGCCGCCGCCGTTGCCATCAATGCCAGCCACTGGCCGAACTTCACCGCTCAGTTGCTCAGTTGCTCAGTCGCTTGCTTAATCGCTCAGTCGGCGCTGTCGGCATCCGCGGCGCCATCGGCATCGCCTTCGGCCCCGCCGCCCTTCTGGGCAAAGCCCAGGTTGTTGGCCTCGGCGTAGCGCTGGGCGAAGCGCATGAAGCGCTCGAAATCCTCGGTGCTCTTCCAGGTGTAGGTGGCCTCCAGGGCCGCCGGCTTGCCGTTCACGAACTTGGCGTTCACGTCCCGGGTCACCAGCTGACCCTCCTCATCGAGCAGATACATGCCGCCGATGTCGCCCATGGTTTCGGGGGAGAGGGCCTGGGGCTGGTCGAACACGAAGATGGCCTGACCGGTGCGGCCGTCGCGCGAGCGGGTCATGCGGATGTCGGGCACCACGGGCTCGTCGACACCGCGGAAGAACTGAATGGCGGCCATCGCGCGTCCGTTAAAGCCCGATCCTAGGCAGCTCCTCTCAACTGGCCTGGCGCTGCAACAAGCCCCGCTCCAGCAGCATCTCGGCGGCCCGCTCGGGGCTGGCGCCGCCCAGCTCCACCGAGCCCAGCAGGCGGGCCTGATCCGCCTCTCCGTGGCGCTCCAGCTCGTGGTCGTAACAGCGGTCGTAGTAGTCGAGCATCTGGCGGCAGGCGCCACTCCAATCGCGGCAGGCGATGGCCTCCAGGGCCGCCGCCGTGCGCTGGGGCCCCAGGCGCCGGCTGATGCGCTGGGTGGCCTCCGCAAGGGCCTGGGGATCCTGCACGCCGTACACGGCCACCAGCTGGCGCAGGCGCTCCTCGAGGGGTCGGCGGATCTCCAGCAGCGGGGCCTGCTGCATCTGGCGCCAGAGGCCGGCCGGCACCCGGCAGCGTCCCACCTGGGCGCTCTCGGCCTCCACCCAGATTTCCCTCGCCGCCCGGTGGCGGTGCAAGGCAGCCGCGATCCGGTTCTCGTAGTGCTCGGTGCTGGGCTGGGGCGGCAGGCCCAGGTTGCCGAAACTGCTGCCGCGGTGATGGGCCAGCCCCTCCAGGTCCACGATGGCCACCCCCCGCTGTGCCAGGGCCAGCAGCAGGTCGGTCTTGCCGGTGCCGGTGCGGCCCCCCAGCAGGCGGATCGGCCAGCACTGCTCCAGCCGTTCGAGCACCCAGCGCCGGTAGGCCTTGTAGCCCCCCTGCAGCAGCTGCGCCGGCAGCTCCAGGGTGTCCGCCAACCAGGCCACGCTGGCGGAGCGCATGCCACCACGCCAGCAGTGGATCCGCAGGGGCGCACCGCCGCCCTCTTGGCTCCAGCGGCTGAGGGCCTGCCCCAGTTCCGCCAGCTTCGGGCCCACCAGGCCCAGGCCCAGCTGCACGGCTTCCGCCCGGCCCAGCTGCTTGTAGGTGGTTCCCACCTCGGCCCGCTCAGCGTCGCTGAACAGCGGCAGGTTCACGGCACCGGGGATGTGGCCCTGGGCGAATTCCGCCGGGGAGCGCACATCCACCACCACACCTCGGCCCTCCGCCTGGCCCTCCGCCTGGCCCTCGCCCTGGCCCCCCAGGAAGGCCTCGATCGCCAGTTGGTCCGCCATGCAGCTCGGCAATGCCTGACATAGTGGGCCAACGCTGGCTCCATGACCGGTCTGCCCGTCTCCATGCTCTCCGGACCTCCCGTTTCCTCCGCGGCCAGCGCCGATCAGCTGCTTGAGCGTTTCCTCACCAGCTCGGTGCGCCAGCGCCGCAGCCTGCTCGGCCAGCTGCAGCAGCGCAGCAGCGAGATCCGTCCGCTGATCCCCGACCAGCTCGATCGCCTCGATGCCACCGGCGACGACTGGGCCGCCGGCACGCTGGTGCAACAGCTGGTGGCTGAGGACGACGCGCTGACTGAGGCCTTCTGGCAGCGCTACCCCGAGGGCTGGCTGGCGGTGAGCAGCGCCCAGGGCATCGACTACGCCCCGCTGCAGCGCGCCCTGATCCGCCAGGAGTATGAGCAGGCCGATCGTCTCACCAGCGAGATCCTGCGCCAGCTGGCCGGGCCCGGCGCCGTGAAGCGTGGCTACGTGTATTACTCCGAGGTGCCGCCGATGGCCGCGGTGGATCTTGAGAGCCTTGATCGCCTCTGGCTCACCTACTCCCAGGGCCGGTTCGGCTTCTCGGTGCAGCTGCGGTTGCTGCGCAGCGTGGCCGGCCGCTGGGAGCTGCTCTGGCCGCGCCTGGGCTGGAAGCAGGGCGGCATCTGGACCCGCTATCCCGGATCCTTCACCTGGGCACTGGAGGCACCGGAGGGGCATCTCCCCTTGGTGAACCAGCTGCGGGGCGTGCGGTTGATGGATGCGCTGCTCTCCCATCCCGCCCTGCAACAACGGGTGACGGCCTGAGCCCTCCGGGGTAGGGTCGAAGCACGGCTGGCGGATGTTCCGCTGATTCGGCGTGAAGGCGCTCCGCTGGGCTGACTACATCACTCCCTCGACGCTGCATCTCGCGCCGCTGCTGGATCTGTTGCTGGAGCCGATTCGCTGTGCCAACCAGCTTGCGGCCCTGCAGCTGGGGCTCCAGGAGGTGCTGGTGAACGCCGTGCGCCATGGCAATGGCAACGACCCGCGCAAGTGCCTGCGGGTGCGGCGCATCCTCACCCCGCGCTGGGTGGTGTGGCAGGTGCAGGATGAGGGCTGCGGGCTGGCGCTCGAGGCGCGGCGCTTCGGTCTGCCCGAGCAGCACGACGCCTGTTGCGGGCGGGGCCTGTTTCTGATTCAGCAGTGCTTCGATGACATTCGCTGGAGCCCGCGGGGCAACCGCGTGCAGGTAGCGGTGCGGCGGGTGGAGGTGCGCTAGCGGCCGTGGCTGGGGCAGCCCGGGTCGCGCAGCTCCCCCTCCAGCCAGGCCAGGGCATGGCGCACCAGGGCCAGCGCCTGCTGCCGCTGGGGGGTGCTGCCGCGGCCGTTGGCGGCATTGGCGTCGTCGAGCAGCTGCACCAGGGCGGCGGCCAATTGCTCGGCGGCGCGGCGCTGGGGATGGCCCTTGAGGGCATGCCACTGCCGATCGCTGATCACCAGCTGTTGGTGCAGGGCCTCAGCCGCGGCGCGGCTGCCCTGGGGCCAGCGGCTGGCGTCGTTGGCAGCAGGGGAAGACACAATCACTGGACGGACAGGGCGGCATCGGTTCATCCTGGCGGCATGCAACAGCGCCCGCGCTCTCCCCATCAGCCGATCCGCTGGCTGCATCAGCTGGCGGGGCTGATGGCCCAGATCTCCAGGGCCGAGCGGTTGCAGCCCGCCGATCAGAGCTTGCAGGCGCGGCGCTTGCGCCAGCGCATGGCCCTCGCCCAGCGGGTGCTGGATCCGCTGCCCAGGCCCCTGATGGCCCAGGGTTGGCCCGAACAGCTGTTGTGGACGGCGCTGCGCTGGGGTGGGCCGGCCATGGCTCTGGCCCTCTGGCTCAAGCGCTGAGCAGGCGTATCAGGGGCTGTGAGGGCGGCTCCAGCGGCAGGAGATCACTTTCAGCAACGGCTCCACTCAGCTCTGGCGCCTCCGCAGGGGGCTGCAGCCTCTGACCCTGCAGCCAGGCGTTGTGCAGGGCACGGCGCCGCTGGTCCTCGGCCAGCACCAGGCGATCGGCGGCCGCCACCGGACTCTCCCCCGGTTGCATCGGCGTGCGCAGGCAGATGCCGAAGCCATGGGCCTCCACCTGCACCTGCCCCTCCATGAACACTGTCTGAAATGACCAGCCCGCCAACCACCGCACGCTGAACGGGTTCGTCATCGCGTCGCCAGGGAACGATGGCTGACCCTATCCAGCCCCAGGGGCGTGGATCGCCCTGTGTCAGGGCTTGGTGGCACGCCACACCCGCGTCATCAGATGGGATTCGGCTCGAATCGCCGTGAATCCGGCCTCGCTCAGCCGGGCCTCGATGTCGTCGCCGATGTAGTCGCGGTAGTAGGGCTCGTGGAACACCCGCCGGAAGTTCTCCATCGCGGGCTGGAACTGGGGCGAATCGGCCATCTGCACCGAGTCGGCCAGCACCAGCACGCCACCGGGTTCCAGCACCCGGAAGCACTCGTTCAGAACGTTCTGGCGGGCTTCGGCCGGCAATTCATGCAGCAGGAACACGCAGGTGATCGCCTGCATCGAGCTCTCGGCGAAGGGCATGGCCTCGGCGTTGCCCTGCACCAGCTGGGGCAGTTCGCTGGGCAACTGGCTCAGCCAGCGGTTGGCCTGGCGCAGGTAGGCGGGGGAGAGGTCGAGGCCCACCAGCTGGGCCTGGGGCAGGGCGGCGCGCAGCTGGTGCAGGGTGCGGCCGGTGCCGGTGGCCACATCCAGCACCCGCAGTTGGCTGGGGCTGCGATCGGCAAAGGCCCTGAGGCCCTGCACCAGCGGCTTGATCACCCGCCGGCGCATCGGCTCGGCGGTGCCGTTGAACAGGATCTCCACCTGCAGGTCGTAGAGCGAGGCGGAGTGATCGCTGAGGTAGCCGTCGGTTTGATGGTGAAAGTTCTGCAGGTAGTAGTCGGGGTAGTCGTCGCGGTTGATCTGCTGGGGCAGGTCGTGCACGTTGCGCTCGCTGCGGCGGCTCCAGGTGGAGGGCATGTCCAGCCACACCAGCGGGTAGCGGCTAGCCCAGTCCAGCCAGGGGGCATCGAACAGCAGGCTGGTGGGGTAGAGGCCCTGCTCCGCCTCCTGCCAGTCGGTGTCGAGCAGCTGCTGGTAGGCGGCTTGCAGCTCGCTCTGCATCTCGGGCGGAATCGGCACCGTTTTCGGGGCGCCCTGCGGTGCCAGCAGCTCCATCAGCTTGGTGCTCACCTCCTTGTGGGCGAGTCCCACCAGGCTCTTGCCCTGCTGCAGGGTCTGGTAGGCCAGCCGGGTTACGGGATCCGCCATGAACGGCTTGGGTGATGCGCTGGGGCCATTCCAGCGGATTGCCGCCGCCGCCGCGAGATCGGGGCCGGAGCCAGTGACTCGTGCCGGATGTAGCGGCGCGAACCCGGGTCACGTTTCATGGCCTCAGGGGGATTGCGGTAGCAACCGCTACAGAATGAAAGCAGCCCTCTGGGTTCGGAGTTGCGATGACATCCACCAATCTTCCCGCCGCCGCAGGCCACAGCGAGCCCAACTACGTGGCCTGGATGCGGGCCCGCCAGCAGCATGAGCACCGCCAGCAGCCGCTGATCTCCCAGCGCCACGCCAAAAACGATGCGAGTGAGAGCCCGGATGTGCATGCCCAGGAGATGGTCTGGGCTGAGCGCCATGCCCACGAGCTGCGCCTGCACGACAGCGCGATCGCCCAGCTGCGCCGTGGCTCAGGCCTCAACGGGGCAGGGTGAGCCGGGCCTGGCCGGCGTCGAATTCGAACAGCTCCGCGTAGCGGCCCCAGTCGACCGCGGTGTTGAGCTGCCGCTCGGCCTCCTCGCTGGGGAAGTAGTCGTCCCAGATCTCGAGAAAGAAGTCGGAGCGCACGCTGCGATTGCTCTTCTGCTGCAGGGTGTGCACGATGCTGTTCAGCACCGGCACCCGCTCCAGCACCTGCTGGCGAAACAGGTCCTTGCTGCGCAGGATGGTGGTGGTGGCGAAATCGCGGCCCACCGGGGTGAGGTGCACATCGCCGTCGGCCACCTCGGCGAAATCCAGCAGCACCGCGGCATCCAGCAGGGGCAGCAGCTCGTCCACCTCCAGCTGCAGCCGCTCGGCCAGCAGGGGGATGTCGAGGCTGCCATCGCCCTGCTCATGCATCAGCTCCAGCAGGCCGCTGATGCCACCCACGCGCACATGGGGCAGCGGGCGGGCAAAGGGTGAGAGGGTGGTCGGGGCTGCCGGCGTCGGCGTCGGCGTCAGCTCCGGCGCTGTTTCCGGTTCGCCGGTCACGGCGAGATCCGGGTTGGTCATCACGGTGTACACGTAGTCCACCAGCGCCTTGAAGCGGGGGTGGTTGCGGTCGTGGGGACGCGGCAGGTTGACCGTGAGCTCGCCGCGGATGCGGCCTGGATTGGCCCCGAGGATCACCACCCGATCGGCGAGATAGATCGCCTCTTCGATGTTGTGGGTCACGATCAGGATGCTGCTGGAGGGGAAGGTGCCGGCGTTCCAGAGGTCGTCGATCTCCCCCCGCAGGTTCTCGGCGGTGAGCACATCGAGGGCGCTGAAGGGCTCATCCATGAACAGCACCTCGGGCTCCAGCACAAAGGCCCTGGCGAAGCCCACCCGTTGCTTCATGCCGCCGGAGAGCTCCTTGGGGTAGGCGTTCTCGAAGCCGTCGAGGCCCACGATGTCGATGGCCTTGAGGGCCCGTTCACGCCGCTCCTCCCGCGACACGTTGCGGGCCGCCAGCCCCAGTTCCACGTTGTCCTGCACCGTGAGCCAGGGGAGCAGGGCGAAGCTCTGGAACACCATCGCCAGGTTGCGGTTGCTGCCGCGCAGGGGCTGGTCGTGGCTGAGCACCTGACCCTGGCTGGGGGCGATCAGCCCCGCCATGATCCGCAGCAGGGTGCTCTTGCCGCTGCCGCTGCGCCCCAGCAGGGCCACCACCTCGCCGGCCCGGATCGAGAGGCTCACGTTGTTGAGCACGGTGAACTCACCGCGGCCATCGGGGCGGGGGAACCGCTTGGAGATCTGGTCAACGCGGATCAGCGTCATCGGAGGCAGGTGCGGATCAGAGGTGGTAGCGGCGTTCCGCCAGGCCATAGAGCCGGCGCCAGAACACCCGGTTGAGCCCAACCACGAACAGGCTCATCAGGCCGATGCCCAGGGCGATGCGGGGCCAGTCGCCCTGATTGGTGGCCTCGGCGATGTAGGCCCCCAGGCCATCGGCCTTGAGGGTGGTGCCGCCCCAGCTCACCACCTCCGACACGATGCTGGCGTTCCAGGCGCCGCCGCTGGCGGTGACGCCCCCCGTGACCCAGGCCGAGAAGATGCCCGGGATGATCAACTTGCGCCAGCGCTGCAGGCCCCGCAGGCCCACATCGTCGGCCATCTCCCGCAGGTCGGAGGGGATGGTCTGGGCGCCGGCGATCGAGTTGAACAGGATGTACCACTGGGATCCCAGGGCCATCAGCAGGATCGAGCCCCAGCCGATCGGCACATGGGAGTGGATGAAGAACAGCGTGGCGAAGGGAAAGATGAAATTGGCCGGAAACGAGGCCAGAAACTGCACCAGCGGCTGCAGCAACCGCGCCAGCCGCGGCTGAAAGCCGATGGCCACGCCGATGGGGGTCCAGATCACGGTGGCTGCCGCCAGCAGCAGCACCACCCGAGCCAGGGTGTGGAGGCCCATCCAGAAGGCGCTCACCACCTCCGCCATCCCCACGGTGGTGAGGATGAAGTGCACCAGGGCCGCCAGCAGAACGCCCACCGCCAGCATCGCCGCCAGGTTGAACATGCGGTCGGCCCCTGGGGTTTCCGCTTCGCTGCTCCCTTCGCTCACCGGGCCCAGCAGGGCCGAGAGCAGCTGATCGAGGCGTTCATGAACGGGCGCCAGGGCCTCTCCCACCAGCGTGGGCACGCGGGCCGTGCGCAGCAGGTTGAACACCCACGAGCTGGGGGCATCGCCACCGCCGCTCTGCTCCAGCCGAAAGCGGTTCGACCAGGCCACCAGCGGCCGCCAGAACAGTTGATCCAACAGCAGGATCACCACCGCCATCGCCAGCACCGCCCAGCCCAGGGCCCCCAGGTTGCGGGCGGCCACGGCCGCAGCCACATAGGAGCCGATGCCGGGCAGGGTGTAGCTCTGGTTGAGAACGCTGATGGCCTCACTGGCCGCCAGAAAGAACCAGCCGCCCCCGAAGCTCATCATCGCGTTCCACAGCAGCGGGATCGCCGCCGAGGGCAGTTCCAGACGGCTGAAGCGCTGCCAGCGGGAGAGGCGATAGAGGCTGGCGGCCTCGGTGAGTTCCTGGGGAACCGTGCGCAGCGATTGGTAGAACGAGAAGGTCATGTTCCACACCTGGCTGGTGAAGATCGCGAAGATCGACGCCGCCTCCAGGCCCAGCAGGCTGCCGGGGAACAGGGCGATGAAGCCGGTCACGGTGATCGAGAGGAACCCCAGCACCGGCACCGACTGGAGGATGTCGAGCAGGGGGATCAGCACCTTCTCGGCGCGCCGGTTGTGGGCCGCCAGTGAGCCGTAGATCAGGGTGAATGCGGTGGAACAGCCCAGGGCGATGAACATCCGCAGGCTGGAGCGGGCGGCGTACTCCGGCAGGTTGCGGGGGTCGAGCGACACCACCGGGCTCACATCCGGTGGCTGAAAGCTCACCATCGCCTCGGAGCCCACATGGGCGATCAGGCCCAGCAGGGTGAGCACCGCCAGGATCACCAGCAGATCCGCCCAGCCGAGGCGCGACTGGCGCAGGGCCTCGGGTTGGGGGAGAAGCTTCATGCCGCTGATGGGGATGACTTACCCGCAACCCCGAACTTAATGACCCTGGCCCCGCCGAGCCCTGCATCGCACAACACCAGCGAGGATCGGGCGGCGGGAGTCACCCCCGATCTGATTGAGGTTCAGGCAGAACCTGCCGCCGCAGCGTCTGGCTCCAGATCCCCCAGGATCGCCTCCATCTGCTCGAGGGCGCTGCGCAGGTCGTCGGCGATCTCGGCGGCGATCACATCGGGGTCGGGCAGGTTGTCGGAGTCGAGCAGTGAGTCGTCTTTCAGCCAGAACAGATCGAGGTTGATCTTGTCGCGGGCGAGCAGCTCTTCGAGCTCATAGGCGCGCCAGCGGCCATCAGGGTTGGCCTCGCTCCAGGTGGGCTGGCGCTCGGCGATGGCACCAGGCTTGTAGAGGCTCACGAACTCTTCGAGATCAGCCAGCTGCAGCGG
>RGNC01000042.1 GCA_010029175.1 Synechococcaceae bacterium WB8_1B_136
TGCGCTGCTCTATGAGGCCTCCCAGGCCGGGGTGCCGATCCAGCTGCTGGTGCGGGGCATGTGCAGCCTCCGGCCAGGGGTGCCTGGCGTGAGCGAAACCGTAAGCGTGGCCAGCGTGATCGGCCGGTTCCTGGAGCACTCCCGGCTGTTCTGGTTCGCCAATGGCGGCGAACCAGAACTGTTCCTGGGCAGCGCCGACTGGATGCCGCGCAACCTGGATCGACGCGTGGAAGCCGTGGTGCCGGTGATGGATCCCGATCTCTGCATGCGGCTGGAGTGGCTGCTCCAGCTCTACCTGCTGGACAATGTGGCCGCCTGGGACATGCAAGCTGATGGTCAGTACAGCCAACGACAGCCCGAGGGAATCGCCCATCAAGCCCAGGCGGAGTTGATGGAATTGTGGGGCGCCACTCGAGGCTGAAGAGGTTCGACCGTTCAGCCTGAGTGCATCACGGAGTGATCAAACGTTCAGCGCGCAGGCTGCCTGGCTGATGGCCCGTGATCAAGCTGGGCAAAGGCCAGCCCTGCAGCACACAGGTGACATGCAACAGACCCGCGAGGCAAAGGGAGCACAAGGCCGCTGGGGCGTCCGTCACAACAATGATGCAGTCTGCAGCAAGATTGGAGCACAAAACAGGCCCTGGCAACCACAGACCTGTGTGGTGACGAACACAGCAAACTGGCTCAATCCGGGCTCGCTCCAGCTCACTCCAGCAGGCTGTCCTTGCTGCTGCGCAAGGATGACCAGAGCTTTTTGATTTCGTCGTAGGCCGTCTCCTGGCTGATTTTGCCATTGGCCTGGAGCCCAACAATCAACCCCACCCGATCGGCAAACATCTCCAGATTCTGGTGAAAGGCCAAGCGCTCTGGAGTCCAGTCCTGGCCGCGATAGCCACTGAACGACTCCAGGGGCGAATGAACACCGGAATCATCCCTGGGGTAGGGCCCACTGGACGATGGCGTCTGAGGGGGATGGGTCAATGCTAACGGCTGCTTCTTAAGGAGATCTTAGCAATCATGAATGAAGGCGTGGGGATAGCTGAGCAGAGTGATGGCACTGGCCGCAGCCCCCCAGCCCATCAGCCGAAACGGCCAGACACATAGTCCTGGGTGGCCTGCTGGGTTGGAGCATTGAAGATCTGCTCGGTGGCAGCGAACTCCTCGAGGCAGCCCACCTTGCCTTCGCCGTCGGCCCTGGTGCTCACATTAAAGAAACCAGTCATGTCGCTCACACGCACAGCTTGCTGCATGTTGTGCGTCACGATCACAATCGTGTAGCTCTTTTTGAGCTCATGCATCATCTCCTCGATCTTCAAGGTGCTGATGGGATCGAGAGCTGAGCAGGGTTCATCCATCAGGATCACTTCCGGTTCGATCGCGATGGCACGGGCGATACAAAGACGCTGCTGTTGGCCGCCACTCAGGGCATAGCCGCTTTCCTTGAGCTTGTCCTTGGTTTCGTCCCAGATGGCCGCCTTGCGCAGGGAACGCTCCACCAATTCATCCATGTCGCCGCGGAAGCCATTGATGCGGGCGCCGAAGGCAATGTTCTCGTAGATGCTCTTGGGAAAGGGGTTGGGCTTCTGGAACACCATGCCGATACGGCGGCGCACTTCCACAGGATCAACGCCACGGGCGTAGAGGTCATGCCCGTCGAACAGCACACGCCCCTTGAGGGTGCAACCTTCAATCAGGTCGTTCATGCGGTTCAGCGCCCGCAACACCGTGCTCTTACCGCAACCGGAGGGGCCAATGAAGGCTGTGACCTTGCCGCGGGGAATCTGCATGTAGACACCCCGGACAGCCTCACTGGCTCCGTAGCTGATGCTGACGTTCTCCAGGGACATGCAGATGTCCGTGGAGGTCTCGGTGGAATGGTCGAGGGACGTGAAGGATGTCATGGCAGTGAACGTGGAGTGGTGGACTGGAGGAGGGGTGGAGGTGGAGAAGGAAAAACTCAGGAAATCAGGCTTTGGCGAAACGGCTCAGGTAGCGCGCGAAGAGGTTGGCCGCCAGAATCATCACCACGAGAATGAACGAAGCCGCCCAGGCCAGGGAGATCTGAGCTTCGTAGGGCATGATGGCGAAGTTATAAATCAGCACCGACATCGATGCGATCGGGTTGAGCAGACCCTCCGGCCAGAACGGCGAGAAGAGGGCGGTGAAAATCAAGGGAGCGGTTTCCCCTGCGGCGCGGGCAATGGCGAGAACAACGCCTGTGGCGATGGGGGAGAAGGCAGAGGGGAGGGTGATGCGGGTGATGGTGATGAACTTTGAAGCACCAACCCCCAGGGCGCCCCAGCGCAGTTCGTCAGGAACGAGCTTGAGGGCCTCGTCTGTGGTTTTGATCACCGTGGGCAGCATCAACACGGCCAGGGCAATGGCTCCAGCCAGGGCGCTGTAGCTCTGACCGGCGAAAACCCGGGTGGAAACGATCAGGCCGTAGACGAAAACGCCGCAGATGATCGACGGAACCCCGGCGAGAACGTTGGTGCCGAAGCGAACAAACTGAGCAAATGGACCGGAGGTGGAATACTCAGAGAGGAAGATGCCCCCGCCAACACCCACCGGAATCGCGATCAGGCTTGCGAGCAGCGTGATGATGATCGTGCCGAGAATGGCATTGCCAATGCCACCGCCTTCAAGACCAGGCGCCGGTGGCAGCTGGGTGAGCAGCTGAATGCTGATCAATGATCCACCCTTGAACAGCACATAGGCGAGCACAAGGAAGAGTGGCAGCACGCAAATGCCGGCAAAACCAGCCGAGAGAAGCGTGAAGAACAGATTCCAGCGGTTGCGAGACAGGGAAGGCTGAAACTGCAGTGCCTTGCGCTGGAAGGGGCCCTGGTCGGGCGATTGCAGTGAGGCGTTGGGCTGTAGGGATGTCATGGCAGGGTCAGCTGTACTTCAGGCTCAAACGACGCACGATCCACTGTGCGAACACATTCACCACCAGGGTGAGGATCATCAGGATCAACGCGGCGTACATCAGGGCCGAAACCTGAATGCCATCGGCTTCACCGAACTGGTTGGCCAGCATGGAGGAGATTGTGTTGCCCGGAGCCAACAGACTCCAGCTGAAGTTGGTGGAGTTGCCGATGATCATCGTGACAGCCATGGTTTCACCCATCGCGCGACCGAGGGCCAACATCACACCACCGGTGATGCCAGAGACAGCGGCAGGAAGAATCACCTGCAGGATGGCGCCCCAGCGCGTGGTGCCGATGCCATAGGCCGCCTGGCGCAGCTCCGGTGGAACCTGCATCAGTGAATCCCTGGAGATGGCCGTGATGATGGGCAGGATCATCACCACCAGAATCAGAATCGCCGGAGCCACCCCTGGACCCTGGGGCACGGTGGAGAACAGGGGGATCCAGCCGAAGACTTGATTCACGGCCTCGAGGATCGGGCGAAGGAAGGGCTCCATCACAAAGATGGCCCACAGCCCGAGCACCACCGATGGGATCGCCGCCAGCAGCTCCACCATCAGACCGAGAAACTGACGAACCCGCAGGGGAATCAGGTTTTCGGTGATGAAGATTGCCGTTCCCACCCCGAGAGGCACGGCAATCAGCAGGGCCAGCAGGGAAGTGATGATGGTGCCGTAGATGGCGGTGAAGGCGCCGTATTTCTCTGAAACGGGATCCCAGCTGGAGGTGGTGAGGAACTTGAAGCCAAAGGCATCGATGGCTTCCTTGGAACCAGACAGCACCGTTAGCAGGATGCCCAGCAGCACAAGGCCCACGATCGAGGCCAAGACGATGGTGAGCTGACGAAAGCCCTGATCCACCAATTTCTCGGAGCCTGATCGACGCCGCAAGCGGAAGGCATCAGCGAGGGCGAAAGGCGTCATCGGCGAACTCCAGCGTGCATCACGACAGGGGCTGAATATCATCGTCAATATCCCACAAGCAACGGGCAGCGAATTTAAGGAGCGGTTAACGCTTGGAAAGGGCGTCTTTATGCTGTGGCCAACAGATGGGGCCGTAGCAGCTGCGAGGGCGACGTCTTTACCCATCCACAACCCGTTGATTACCGGATATTTACGCCCAAAAGTCTGGCCCGGTGCATATTGAGGTCAGTCTGGATTAACCCAGGATGTGGTCGAAATCATCTCTTTCCCTGCTGCTGGTTGTCAGTGGCTGCCTCGGGATGGTCGCAGGGGCTGAGGCCCAGAGCACCGACGGCAAAGCAAGGTTGGAGAAGGTTCAGATCAGTGGCTCCAGCACGGTTTATCCCTTCAGCCTGGAGGCCATTCGGGAGTTCAGCCGCCAGGCGGCGGCCAAGGGCCTTCAGCTGGAGGCCAAGGCCACCGGCACCTCCGCTGGCCTGCGACAGTTCTGCAAGGGCAGCCTCGCCATCGCCGCCGCCTCTCGGCCGATCAATGCCAAGGAACTGAAGGCTTGTGCCGGCCAGGGCGTTCGCTTTCTGGAGCTGCCCGTGGCCTTCGATGCGATCACGGTGGTGGTGAACCCCCGCAACACCTGGATGCGGGAGATCAGCGTGCAGGAACTCTCCAGCCTGTGGAGCAAAAATGCCCAAGGCAAAGTGCAGCGCTGGGATCAGGTGAATGCCCGTTGGCCCAAGCAGGCGGTCAGCCTCTGCGGCCCCGGCAACGAATCCGGCACCTACGACTACTTCAATAAGGCAATCAACGGCGACGAAGACAATTCAAGGCGCGACTACACCGCCAGCGAAGATGACAATGTGCTGGTGAGATGCGTGAGCAGCCAGGCCAATGCCCTTGGCTACTTCGGCTTCGACTACTACACCTCCAACCGCAGCAAGCTCCGGGCAGTGCCGGTTGTGGGTGGGAAGGGGTCGGTCCTGCCATCGGTGCAAGCCGTGCAGAACTCCCGCTACCTGCCCCTCTCGCGCCCCCTGTTCCTCTACGTGAATGAACAGACGCTGCAGCAGCAACCCGCCATCCGGGCCTTCATCACCAGCACGATCGAAGCGGGCGGCCGCATTGCAGGCCAGGCGGGATTGATCCCCCTGCCCCCTTCCACCTACCGGCTGGTCACCGCCAAGCTCTATCGCAATGTGCTGGGCAGCGCCTATGCGGGCACCTTGCCTGTGGGCCTCACCATTGGCCAGATCCTGGATCGCAGCTTCGACGAACACAAGCAATCCCAGTTCAAGTGACATCTGCCGCAGATCCGCCGAACTTTGTAGCCACGGCAACCAAGCCCGCCGCCGAGTTCCCTAGGGTGCGATCAGTTGGAGCACAACCATGCTGATCACAACCGGACGGGGCAGCATCAGCCTGGTGGCGGGTTGCGCCTGGGTGAACTCCGTGAGCCAATCACCCCATCAACGAGACATCACCACAAGGCAAGTTCAGAATGTTTGGAGACCCACCAATGATTCCGCCAGAGCAGCAGCGGACTCCAGCAACCGACCCACACAGCCTGCCGCCTGATCCAGCACTGAGCGTGCTGGATCCAGCCTGGCAGGCCATCGGCGACGTGCTGGCCTCCAGCCAGAGGCAGCGGTATCTTGCTTCGCTTGAGGCCCAGGGCTTCACCACCTGAACCACCTGACTGCAGCAGGATCAGCGGGGTGGATCGAGGCGATAGCCAATGCCCCGCACCGTGATCAGCAGCTGGGGCTTGCTGGCCTCTGCTTCCAGCTTTCGCCGCAGCCAGAGCACATGAACATCAACACTTTTGCTATCGCCACTGAAATCAGGTCCCCACACCTGATCGAGCAACTGCTCGCGGCTTAATGCACGGCCCGGCTGGAGCATGAAACACTCCAACAGGCGGAATTCCTTGGGGGTGAGGTTCAACTCCTGATCCTTCAGGAAGACCCGACATTCCTGACGGTGCAAGCTGACCGGACCCACCTTGAGCACATCACCACGGCGGGGGCCCGAATGAATCACATCGCGCCGTTTGGCACGACGCAGCAGCGCTCGGCAACGGGCCACCAACTCCCTCGTGCCACAGCCAGGCAACACCACATCATCGGCACCGGCCTCCAACAGTGCCACCCGCTGGCCTTCATCAGCCTGATCGGGCAACAACAGCAAGGGCGTGCCGGCATCCCTGCGGCGAAACGACTGCACCAGGGCCACGGCGGCCTGAAAGGGCAAGACCGCAGGCGACACATGGAGCATCAACAACTGGATCGGCTGTCGCCCTGAGCCAGCCTCCAGCAGCTCGCGCACCTGGGTGGTGAAGGGAAGGGTGTGGACCTGAAAACCCTCATCCCGCAGCACCTGCTCCAGATCAGCGCTACATGCCGGGTCGTGGGCAACCAGCAGAAGATGGGCGGGGGGTGAAACACCCATCAGTGCCGCTTGGGCAGGTGACTGATTACCAGCTGACGGTCGGTGCTGATCTTCAGCCAGCCCTCTTCCCGCAGCAGGCCGAGCAGGCGGGTCACCGTGACCCGCGTGGTGCTGAGAGCACTGGCCAGATCCTGATGGGTGAGGCGGAGGTTGAGGCGCAGACCCTGCTCACAGGGCTGGCCATACTCCTGGGCGAGAAGCTCCAGAAATCCCCGCAGGCGATCCTCCACCCGCCGCAAGCCCAACAGGGCAATCACCGCTTCCGATTGGCGCATGCGGCTGGCCATGGCCCGGGCCATAACCATGGCCAACTGAGGGGTGGCCTCGATTTCATCGAGGGAGAGACAGAGCAGATCGCAGGCGCAGAGGGTGGCGGCTTCGCAGAGGTCACCGTGGGCCAGGGGCTCCCCAAAGGGCTCATTCGGGCCCGCCAGGCCAAGGATCAGCTCATCGCCATGGACGGAGATGGAATGCAACTTGACCATGCCGCGCACCACCATCCAGATGTGATTGCGCAGCAACGGCACAGAAGTGCCCGTGGGCAGTTGCACCAGATCGCGATTCTGGAACGACTCTTCGAGGACAGCACGAAAGGCCTGATTGCTTCCGGAGTCACGGCTTGGCGTGAACACCATGGCGCCCGATGCGGGGAATGGAGAAACTCTATGGAGCCCTGACCAGCCGCAGGCAAAGAACCGGTAGGCCCTCGGTTAACCCCTGGTTAGCCGCCCTCGCTCCATCCAGCGCTGGGGCAAACCATGAAAAAAGGGGGGCTTGAAGCCCCCCCCGAACAAAACAATCCAAGAAGGTCAGCGTGGCTCAGGAGCCAACGTTGCCGATGGCGGCCTTGGCCTTCTTGAGGATGTCGCCACGCAGGGGCACATAGCCCAGATCATCGGCCAGGGCCTGGGCCTTGTTGCTCAGCATGTACATGAAGGCCTTGCGGAGGTCCATGGCCTTCTCAGCGCCATAGCCGTTCTTGTAGGCCAGGATCCAGGTGAGGGTGGTGATGGGGTAGCTCTGGGCGCCCGAGGGGTTGGGATCTTCACCAGCCAGGTTGGAATCCAGGCTGATGCTGTTCAGAGCGGCCGTGCCGGTCTTGTAGCCAGGCTTCACGAAGTTGCCGGCCTTGTTCTGGATCGCGGCGGCCTTGAGGGCGCCCTTCACGAAGGCAACGCTCACGTAGCCGATCGAGCCAGGGGTGTTGGTGAGCACACCGGCCACACCCTCGTTGCCCTTGCCACCCACGCCAACGGGCCAGTTCACGCTCTTGGCGGCACCCAGGCTCCAAGCCGAGGAGAAGGCGCTGAGGGAGTTGGTGAAGGCGAAGGTGGTGCCGGAGCCGTCAGAACGGTGGGCCACGGTGATGCGGCCGGCACCACAGTTGAGGGCTTTCCAGTCGGTGATCTTGCCCAGGAAGATATCAACAACCTGCTTCTGGGTGAGCTTCAGATCACAGCCAGGCTTGTTGTAGGCGATGGCGATCGAACCGCCGACGGCCGGGAACTGAACCACACCACGCTTGACCTTGGCGGCTTCAGAGTCCTTGATCGGCTCGTCGGTGGCGGCGAAGTCGACGGTGCCCTTGACGAATTGCTTGATACCGGCGCCGGAACCCACCGACTGGTAGTTCACTTTGACGTCGCCGCTGCTGGCGAGGTCCTGGAACCAGCGCTGGTAGATGGGGGCGGGGAAGGTGGCGCCTGCGCCGTTGAGGGTGGGACCTGCGGAGGCAGCCGTGCCGGCAGCCAGAGCCGCAAGGGTTCCAATGGAAAGGGCCTTCTTCGCGAAGGTCATGGGAGCAACCGTGTTGGAGCACCCAATTTGTACAAAGGCCTCCCCGGTTGATGCGTTATGAGTCGGTTAAGAGCTCGATAACATTCGGTAGTCGCTGCCGGCGGTCGTCTCGAGCAGCACATCCGCAGCGCCAACTGAGGCTGACGCCCCTGAATCCTAGGGTCAGCCGTTGCTGAAGCTGCGCTGCTCAGCGCCATTCGCAAGATCCGCTGCCGCTGGCCATCACCATCCCCCGATCGGCCTGGGGGCTGCTCACACCGGCGTGGCGTCCCGCACGCTCTCAAACAGATCGATGTCCCAGGCCACCAGATCCCGGCGAATCGCCTCGGCCCGGGCCCTCGGCAGCAGGCGCGCCAGATCCTCTCCGGTGATGATGCCCTCCAGCTCACCGCCGTCCTCCCGCAGGAACGCCAGGGCATGCCAAGCCAGGATCGCGGCGCCCACCGCCGTGGGGTAGGAAATGTAGGTGGCGCCAGCGTAGGGACTTTTGAGCAGCCCCTGGTAGCGCAGATAGCTCACGCCAACGGTCTCGATGGTTTTCTGGCGATCGCTGCGCACCTGCTCGGTGTAGCGGATCTCCGCGGCGGCGGCGAAGTGGGCGCGGCGGATCACGCCGTTGCGCAGGTAATCCTCAATGCGGCGGGGCTTGTTCATGCCCGGCAGAATGGCCCGCACCATCGCCTCCACCGTGAGTTCACTCTGCTGGGGCAGGGTGCGCTTGGAGAGCAGGTTGAGCTTGAACAGGGCCTTCACCAGTTCCACTTCAGAACCGCCGGAATACACCCCAATCGATTCGATCTCCGGGAAGGAGCGATGCAGCGACAGCAGCTCTTCCTGGTAAAGGGGGTATTGGCGGGTGGGGGTGATCTCTCCGGGGAAGGTGTGCTCACGGGCGGCACTGAAGGGCTCCAGCACCTGCAGGCGGCCATTGCGCAGCAGCCTCGGGCGCTCCGCCAGCTCCTCCAGCGCCACCAGCGGCGACCAGGAAAAGACGATCTCATCGGCATCGATATCCTCCAGCAGGTAGAGATCCACACTTTCGATCTCCAGATCCCGGCGACGGGCCGCCCGCAGTTGATGCAGGCGCAGGCCGATCAGAAAATTCGTGACCCCCGGCGAGATGCCGAAGTTGATCAGGGCGGCACGGCCCCGCTCCCGATAGGCCTGATCCAGGCTGTACTGGGAGAAGGTGAGGGTGCGCTCGGTTTCGGCGTCATACATGTCGGAGGCGAGATCCACCGCATGGGCGCCGAGCTCCAGGCCCAGCTGCAGCATCGGCTGGTTGAAACGCGGGTGGGCCGCATTCACGAGCACCTGGGCCCCGGCGAGGCGGTCGCGCTCCGCATGGCTGCACTGGAAGAAGCGATCGAAATCGGCAACGCCCACGAAATCGATGCGATCAAACAGCCACTCGGCGTGGAACAGGACATCGCGGGCCAGTTCCGGCTCCAGCACCACCACCACAAAGCGCAGGCAAACGCCATCGCGCTCGGCCAGTTCCGCCAGGCAGATGAGCATCGAGGAGCCCACGGCACCGAGCCCGAAGAACACCACCGTGAGGGGCTCTGCCTGCAGCGATTGGCTGGTCATGGGAGCGCTATCTGGGGCCCGGACTGCAATCATCCTGCGCAGCCTCCGGCGCTTCCGCTGCGGACCCCGGCTCCTGCTCCAGCCCACAGGGCACCCCCTGGCGCCGCAGCTCCTGACGCAGCAGATCGGCGATGTCGTCATCCAGGGCGGGCAGCAGATGATCGGCTCCATCCAGCAGCCCGAGCACCTCACCGGGAGGGCAGCCCAGCCAGCGGGCCAGGATCTGCTGCACCTCAAAGCGCCGATCCAGGGCCTGGCCCGTGGGGAAGCGCAGCCGCAGGCGGCAGCGGGGCGGGTTGATCGCGCCGAGTTCCACGCTGCGCAGGCTGGCGGAGCTGGCCAGCACCACCAGCTGATCGCCCTGGACTAGCACCAGATCAGGGGCGGGCAGCAGGATCGGATCCGGCTGCTGGGCCCGGGTCAGCGACACCGCCGTGATGCCGTAGCCGTTCTCCAGCCGGGCAATGGTGAGGCCGGACAGGGTGTCGCCCGGGCGGATCCGGTAGCGGACGATCAGCAGGTTGAGACCACGCAGCCGCAACACCCCCTCCACCCGCTCGCCAAAGGCCGTGGCCACCACGGCATCGGCCACCAGATCCACAGCGGAGATCACCCCCATGCCACCGAGCAGCTGGCCCAGCTGCTCAGCAGCCCCGAAGGCATGGGCCAGCACCGCCAGCCTGGCGGCGGGCCACTGCTGTTGCAGCGCCAGGGCCTCCCGCAGGTTCTGGAGCAGATCGGTGCTCAACACCCCGATGGCGGCCACCTCCAGGCTGGCCAGGGCGGTGATCGCCTCATCGAGGCTCTGGTAGGCCACCGCTCCCTCCTCCTGGCCGTCGCCGGCGGCCACCTCCACCCGCACCACCGGATGGCCCTGCCGCTTGAGCCGCCGCCCCACCTCCCGGGCCAGGGCATCGCCTCCCACCAGCAGCACGGGATGCTGATCGCCGCGATGCAGGCGCCGCCGCCGCTGCCCCAGCCGCTCCCGCAGCAGGCGCTCGAGGATCACCGCCACGATCGCCGAGGTGATCAGGGTTCCCACCAGGGAATAGGCCAGGGTGAGCAGCACCAGCCAGCCACTGATGGGGTCGGATGGGGGCCTGCCGCTGAGCAGCACGTTCACGGGGTCCACGTACTCCCCCTTGAGCAGCGCCAGGGTGACGAACATCCCCTGGGTCCACCCCTGGAAGCGGGCAAAGATCTGCACACCCAACCCGGTGAGCAACACCAGCACCAGGGCAGAGAGCTGCTGCGGGGGCGACAGCGACCGCCACAGCGCGACGGTGCGACCCTGCAGCCAGCGCAGCCCGCGCCAGGGCTTGTGCCAATCGGGGCCCTGGCCCCGCATCGCCGTGGCCGAGCGATGCAGGGAGCGGGGCGTCAACAGCATCGGCAGCGCGCCAGCGCTGGCCGGGGGCAGGCGGATCGGTTTCTCCAGCCGGGGATGTCGCCAGGGAGCTTCCGTGAGCTGATAGGTGGTGCCATCCACCTCGAGGCTGGCCGAACCGCCCCCCGGACGCAGGGCTGAGGTGATGGCATCGGCGCAGAGCAGGATCGGATCGATCACCGCGATGCCAGGGAGGCGCTGCTCCAGCAGGGCGCCCAGGCTGGCCTGATGCCGCGCGGAGCGCACCACAATCTCGGCCGTTGGATTCAGCAGCCGCACCTGCAGGGCCGCCTCGAAGTTCGCCGTGCTGTCGGAACTGAGCAACAGCACCGCGCGGCAGTGGTGGGCGTTGGCCTGCCGCAGCACCCGGGGCAGCCGCATGTCGCCCAGGGTGAGCGAGCCGAGCAACCGCTGCTCCAGGTCGGGATCCCGCCAGCTGGGCGGCCGCAGATCGAGACAGCGCAGGGGAACCCCGAATTGCAGGAGCCGCTGCAGGCAGGCCTGGCCCATGGCCCCCAGGCCGC
This sequence comes from Synechococcaceae bacterium WB8_1B_136, assembly GCA_010029175.1. Classification (GTDB taxonomy): domain Bacteria; phylum Cyanobacteriota; class Cyanobacteriia; order PCC-6307; family Cyanobiaceae; genus Vulcanococcus. The sequence continues at coordinate 11,594 of RGNC01000042.1, forward strand.
ACACCAGCACCGGCCCCTCCTGTGGGGCGTCCTGGATCGGATCAGGCAGAGGGAGCGGGGCAGCCGCTCCTATCTGTATCCGCGCCGGCGGCGGCTGGATGTCGTCCCGAACACAGGGCCCATCACCTGGCTCAGGCGCAGGGCCGGGCGGGGGTGGTGCAGCCGGCGGCCAGTTCGGCCAACCAGGCGCGCAGCTGCTCAAGGGCTCCGGGCTGCAGCCGGTAGTACACCCAGCGCCCCTCCTGGCGGTCGGCCAGCAGCCCCGCCTGCTTGAGCACCTTGAGGTGGAACGAGAGCTTCGATTGCGCCAGGCCGAGATCGGCGGTGAGATCACACACGCAGCGCTCGCCGCCCGCCAGGGCTTCGATCAGCTGCAGGCGAATCGGATCGGCCAGGGCCTTGAGCAGCTGGCGGGCTTGATCCGGATCCAGCGCCGCAGAAGCCGGCGAGGGGGCGAGGGGCACGGGCAGCTCGGAAGATCAATCGAAACTAGTTGGTGCAACTGGAGCGGCTGTACTGGGCGCTGGGGTTGATCGAGCTGGCCTGCCTAGATTGAAGACCCACCGCCGCCGGGGAGATGACCATCGCCCCCAACGCCGCCCAAGCCCAGGCTGCCGCTGCGACACACGAGGGCCCGCCTGAGCTGCTGTTGCCGGGGGAGCTGCGGCTCACGCCGGAGCAGTTCGCCCTGGTGTGCGAAGCCAACCCGGAGGCGGTGCTCGAACTGGCGGCCGATGGCCAGCTGATCCGCCTGACCCCCTCCGGCGGCGACACGGGCACCCGCAACACACTCCTCTGCACGCGCCTGCAGATCTGGGCCCTCAAGCGAGGGGAGTGGATGGTGTTCGACAGCTCCACGGGCTTCCGCCTGCCCGACGGCTCCGTACTCAGCCCGGATGCCTCCGTGGTGCGGCTGGAGCGCTGGCAGGCCCTGAGCGCCGAGCAACGCCGCGGCTTTCCGCCCCTGTGCCCAGACCTGGTGGTGGAACTGGTGAGTGCCTCGGATGAGGCCCCCCGTGGAGCCGAGGCCCTGCGCCGCAAGCTGGCCGCTTACCTGGCCAACGGCGCCCTGCTGGGCTGGCTGCTGTTTCCCGAAGAGCGGGCGGTGGAACTCTGGCGACCGGGGGCGGAGCCCCATCGCCTGGACAAGGCGGAGGTGCTGGAAGGCGGCGAGGTGCTGCCGGGTCTGCGGCTGGAGCTTACCGAAATCTGGGAAAGCTGATGGGTGGACCCACAACAATTCCATGCGGGATTTGCATAGTGTTGGGTTGCATTCACAAAGCAGAGTCCACCCCTTGCCTGAACGGGCAGACTGACCGCAGCGAAAACGACCCAGCCCTTTGATGGCCGATCAGGAGCTGCTCGACGACGTCCTCGAAGCCCACGAAGAGGCCGGCAGCCCTGCCGAAAACCCCGAGCTGCGCACGGCGCTGGAGTTCCAGCAGTACAGAAGCGCCATCCCAATGCCGCCCGGCCAGAGCAGAACGTGGTGTGCGTAGCGATGGTTCAAGACCTCGAGCACCCGACGGTGCCCGGTCAGCCGCTCTGGTGCAGGATCTCCGCAGTGCAGTGGGGCAGACGCTTTTGGACAAGGCCAGGCAGGAAACGGCAGTGGCCTTCGTGCCGAGGGGAGAAGTGAAGAGGTTGCCCGTGATCCCCCACCGCAGCGAGCTCCAGCGTGCCGCGAGCCTGGAAGAGGAAGGAGCCTGAACCATGGCAATCCGCAAATCCGAGCTCTACTCCAAGCTCTGGGCCAGCTGCGATGAGCTGCGTGGCGGCATGGATGCCAGCCAGTACAAGGACTATGTGCTGGTGCTGCTGTTCATCAAATACATCAGCGACAAGTACGCCGGACAGCCCTATGCGCCGCTGACGATCCCCGTGGGATCCAGCTTCGTTGACATGGTGGCCCTCAAAGGCAAGGCGGAGATCGGCGACCGCATCAACAAGGAAATCATCGCCCCCCTGGTGGCGGCCAATCAACAGCTCAGCCAGAGCGATTTCCCCGACTTCAACGACCAGGCCAAGCTCGGCAGCGGCAAGGAACTGGTTGAGCGGCTCACCAATCTGATCGCGATCTTCGAGGATCCGAAGCTCAACTTCTCGCGCAACCGAGCGGATGACGACGACATCCTCGGCGATGCCTACGAATACCTGATGCGCCACTTCGCCAGCGAAAGCGGCAAGAGCAAAGGGCAGTTCTACACGCCAGCCGAGGTGAGCCGGATCAAGGCCCAGGTGCTGGAGATCGGCAAGGAAGCCACCTC
>RGNC01000043.1 GCA_010029175.1 Synechococcaceae bacterium WB8_1B_136
CCACCCCCTCCGGACCGATCCCCTCCGCCGGCTCCCTGCCGGATGTGCCCCGTGGCCGCTACAAGGTGGTGATCGATCCCGGCCACGGCGGGCCTGATCCCGGTGCCGTGGGCATCGGCGGCCTGCGGGAAACCGATGTGGTTCTCGATGTGAGTTTGCAGCTGGCGCAGCTGCTCCAGGCCAAGGGGGTGCAGGTGCTGCTCACCCGCACCTCCGAGATCGACGTGGACCTGCCGCCGCGGGTGGCCCTGGCCAACAGCAGCGGTGCCGATCTGTTCCTGAGCATCCATGCCAATGCCCTGAGCCTGGAACGACCGGACGTGAATGGCATCGAGACCTTCTACTTCGAGAGTGCCCGGTCGCGCGCCCTGGCCCAGGCGGTGCAGGATCAGATGCTGGCGATCTCCCCCGGCAGTCCCGATCGTGGCGCCAGGCCCGGTCGGTTTTTCGTGATCCGCCGCACCGTGATGCCGGCGGCCCTGGCGGAGATGGGCTTCGTCACCGGCGAACTCGATTCGCAGCGGCTGGCGGATCCCGCTTTCCGGCGCCGGATGGCGGTGGCCATCGCCCAGGGCCTGCTGGGCTACCTGCAGGCCAACCCATGACGCTCCCCGCTGGTGGCTCGGCCCCGGCAGGCGCCTCGGCCCCGATCGGCCTGTTCGATTCCGGTGTGGGGGGCCTGAGTGTGTGGCGAGAGATCGTGCGGCAGCTGCCCTCGGAATCCACCATCTATCTGGCCGACCGGGCCCACGTGCCCTACGGCAATCGCGAGGCCGAGGAGATCCGCCACTTCAGCGTGCACATCACCGAGCGGCTGGTGGAGGCCGGCTGCAAGGCGGTGGTGGTGGCCTGCAACACCGCCTCCGCCGTGGCGCTGCACAGCCTGCGCCGCCGCTTCCCCGGGCTGCCCATCCTCGGCCTGGAGCCGGCGGTGAAACCCGCCGTGGCCCTCACCCGCTCCGGCGTGGTGGGAGTGATGGCCACGCCGGCCACGTTCCAGGGGGAGCTCTACCGGGCCACCGTGGGCCGCCACGCCGTGGATGTGCGGGTGGTGGAACAGGTGTGCATCGGCCTGGCGGAGCTGGTGGAGAGCGGTGCGCTCGACGACCCGGCCTCCGATGCTGAGCTGCAGCGGTTTCTGGAGCCGATGCTCGCCGCCGGTGCCGACACCATCGTGCTGGGCTGCACCCACTATCCCTTTGTGATCGAGGCCATTCGCCGCCTGGTGGGCCCCGGGCTGCAGGTAGTGGATCCGGCCCCTGCCGTGGCTCGCCACCTCGGCCAGCTGCTCCAGCGCGAGGGCCTGGCGCTGCCCTCGGGTCAGGGCCGCCATCGCTTCTTCACCACGGGGGATCCGGCCTGCTTCGATCGGGCTGCCGCCCGGCTGGTGTCCGTGCAGAGTGCCAGCCAGCCCCTGGCCTGGCGGCGCTCCAGCGGCGGTGAGCTGCTGTTGCCGATGGTGTGAGCCTCGCCCGGCCGCCTGCGCCTTCTAGGATCAGCCCACCGCAGGGGGTCATGGCAACGGTCGCAGAGCTGCTCCAGCCCGTCGAGGCCGACCTCGAGGTTCTGCTCAGCGATCTGCGCAGCCTGATCGGCGCTGGCCACCCGATTCTCCAGGCCGCCGCAGAGCATCTGTTCAGCGCCGGTGGCAAGCGCATCCGCCCCGGCATCGTGCTGCTGATTTCCCGGGCCCTCTCCAGCGATGGAGAGCTCAGTGCCCGCCATCGGCGCCTGGCGGAGATCACCGAGATGATCCACACCGCCTCCCTGGTGCACGACGACGTGGTGGATGAGGCCTCCACCCGCCGGGGGGTGGACACCGTGCACAGCCGCTTCAACCATCGGGTGGCGGTGTTGGCCGGTGATTTTCTGTTCGCCCAGGCCAGCTGGCACCTGGCCAACCTCGACGACCTCGAGGTGGTGAAGCTGCTCAGCCGCGTGATCATGGATCTGGCGGATGGCGAGGTGAAGCAGGGTTTGTTCCGCTACGACACCGGCCAGAGCTTCGAGACCTACCTCGAGAAGAGCTACTGCAAGACCGCTTCGCTGATTGCCAACAGCGCCAGGGCCGCCGGCGTGCTCAGCGGCTTGAGTGAGCCCCAGCTCGACGGCCTCTACCGCTTCGGTCGCCAGCTGGGCCTGGCCTTCCAGGTGGTGGACGACATCCTTGATTTCACCGGCAGCGATCAGCAGCTGGGCAAGCCCGCCGCCAGTGATCTGGCCAGCGGCTACCTCACCGCTCCAGCCCTCTACGCCCTTGAGGAGCGTCCGGCCCTGGCGGGCCTGATCGAGCGGGAGTTCAGCCAGGAGGGGGATCTTCAGCAGGCTCTGGAGCTGGTGCGGAGCAGCGACGCCATTCCCCGCTCCCGGGCCCTGGCCGAAGGATTCGCCAATGAGGCCCGTGAGGCCCTCAGCTGGCTTCCCGCCTCCGAGAGCCGCAGTGCCCTGCTGCAGCTGCCGGAGTTCGTGCTGAGCCGCCTCTACTGATCCGGCACCAATCCGGTGCCCCGGCTCTCTTTCAGCCCGCTTCACCGAGGCTGAAGCTGTTCAGAGCGGCACCTGGTTCAGGGAGCTCAGGTGGATGACGCCCCCTGGCGGCGGCAGCCCGGGCCCCCGCCAGGGAATCCTCGAAGGCCCAGCAGCCGCTGGCCGCCACCCCCAGCCGCGCTGCCGCCAGCAGGAATACATCGGGGGCTGGCTTGCCCGCTGTCAGCTCCGGATCGTCGCCGTGCACGCGGGTGCTGATCGCCGCCAGCCAGGGGTGGGGGGCTGCCTTGAGGGCCACGGCCTGGCGCGAGCTGCTGGTGGCCAGCGCCATGGGCACCCCCAGCTCGCAGCAGCGGGCCACCAGCTCCCGGGCACCGGGCATGGGCTGGGCATGCACCAACAGGGCCTCGGCAATGGGCTGGCGCACCTCCAGCAGGGCATAGCAACTCAGGCTGGCTCCCCCTGCCGCCTCGATCCACTGCAGCACCTGCTGGGCGCAGTCGAGCCGCCGCCGCCCCCGCAGGGCCATCAGCTCAGCCGGCCGCAACGGCCGCCCGAAGTGGCTGGCGGCCTCCTGCCAGGCACGGGCGTGCAGAGGCTCGGTGTCGAGCAGCAGGCCGTCGAGATCGAACAGGCAGGCAGCTGGTTGGACCATGCAGCCATTCTCAACCTCCACCGTTCGCCGTTACAGCCCGGTGTTGGCGGGGCATTCCTCGCTTGAATGGGCGCCAGCTCGCGATCCCCGCTGCCGCCGCCATGTCCGAGGCCCAGATCAGCCCCACGATCGAGTCGGTGTTGCAGGAGCAGCGGCTGTTCCCGCCGCCGGCCGCCCTGGCCGCTTCGGCACGCATCGGCTCTCTGGAGGCCTATCGGGCCCTGGCGGCTCGTGCCGACACGGACCCCACTGGCTTCTGGGGGGATCTCGCCCGCAGCGAGCTGCACTGGTTCGAGCCCTTCCACACGGTGCTCGATTGGAGCAACCCACCCTTTGCCCGCTGGTTTGAGGGCGGCACCACCAACCTCAGCTTCAACTGCCTGGATCGCCATCTCGATGGCCCTCGGGCCGACAAGACAGCCCTGATCTGGGAAGGGGAGCCCGGCGACACCCGCACCTTCACCTACCGCCAGCTCCACGCCGAGGTGTGCAAGGCCGCCAATGCCCTCAAGGCCCTGGGCATCGGCAAGGGCGACCTGGTGGCCCTCTACATGCCGATGGTGCCCGAGGCAGCGATCGCGATGCTGGCCTGTGCCCGCATCGGTGCTCCCCATTCTGTAGTGTTCGGAGGCTTCTCGGCCGATGCCCTGCGCGATCGCCTGCTCGATGGCGAGGCGAAGCTGGTGATCACCGCGGACGGTGGCTTCCGCAAGGACAAGCCGGTGGCCCTCAAGCCGGCGGTGGATGAGGCCCTGGCGGGCAATGGTGGCGCCCCCAGCGTGCAGAACGTGCTGGTGGTGCGGCGGTTGGCGGGCGCCGGCGGCGACTGCGCCATGACCGCCGGCCGCGACCACTGGTGGCACGACCTGGTGGAGGGCCAGAGCACCGATTGCCCGGCCGAGCCCATGGCCAGTGAAGACCGCCTGTTTGTGCTCTACACCTCCGGCTCCACCGGCAAGCCCAAGGGGGTGGTGCACACCACCGCCGGCTACAACCTCTGGGCCCACCTCACCTTCCAGTGGATCTTCGACATCCGCGACGACGACATCCACTGGTGCACCGCCGATGTTGGCTGGATCACCGGCCACAGCTACATCGTCTACGGGCCCCTCTCCAACGGCGCCACCACGGTGATGTACGAGGGGGCACCGCGGCCCAGCAAACCCGGCGCCTTCTGGGAGGTGATCCAGAAGCACCGCTGCACCATCTTCTACACGGCTCCCACGGCGATCCGCGCCTTCATGAAGAGTGGCCGCGAGGTGCCCGATGCCTACGACATGAGCTCCCTGCGCATCCTCGGCACCGTGGGGGAGCCCATCAATCCCGAAGCCTGGATGTGGTACCGCGAGGTGATCGGGGGCGGCCGCTGCCCGGTGGTGGACACCTGGTGGCAGACGGAAACCGGTGGCGTGATGATCAGCCCCCTGCCCGGTGCCACCCCCACCAAACCCGGGTCCGCCACCCTGCCCCTCCCAGGCATCCAGGCCGACATCGTCGACCATGACGGCAACTCCCAGGGCGCCGATCAGGGGGGCTACCTGGCCATCCGTCGCCCCTGGCCCGGGATGATGCGCACCGTGCACGGCGATCCCGAGCGCTTCCGCAAGAGCTACTGGGAGGAGATCCGGCCCGCCGATGGCAGCTGGCTCTACTTCGCCGGTGATGGCGCCCGCCGCGACGCCGATGGCTACTTCTGGGTGATGGGCCGGGTCGACGACGTGATCAACGTGAGCGGCCATCGCCTGGGCACGATGGAGATCGAAAGTGCCCTGGTGAGCCATCCGGCGGTGGCTGAGGCGGCGGTGGTCGGTCGGCCGGATGACCTCAAGGGCGAGGGCATCGTGGCCTTTGTGACCCTGGAGGCGGGCCGCTGCGGGGATGAGGCCCTGATCGCCGAACTGCGCAGTCATGTGGGCAAGGAAATCGGCGCGATCGCCAAGCCCGATCTGATTCAGTTCAGTGATGCCCTGCCCAAAACCCGCAGCGGCAAGATCATGCGCCGGATCCTGCGCTCCCTGGCCGCCGGGGAAGAGGTGAGCGGCGACACCAGCACCCTGGAGGATCGCTCGGTGCTGGATGCCCTGCGGGTGTGATTAAAACCTTGACGTCCCAGTCCGCCTCCCTCTCCAGCTACCGCCGCCGGCTGTTCCAGATCCTGGCCCTGGGCTTGGGGCTGCGGCTGCTCCTGGCTGTGGTGCTGCCCCCTGGCTACGACGAGAGCTACTACCTCTTCTACGGCCAGCACCTGGCCCTGAGTTATTTCGATCACCCCCTGGCCATCGGCCTGTGGTCGTGGCTTGGCAACGTTCTGGGCGGCCACCTGCTGGCCCTGCGGTTGCCTGCCCTGATCAGTTACACCCTGGCCACCGCCGTGCTGGCGGAGGCCACCCGCCGCCTGTTCGGCAGCACGGCGGGCCTGTTGGCGGCTGTGATCGCCTCGGTTTCTCCCCTGTTGCTGGCCTGCGGCGGTCTGCTGCTGCTCCCCGACAGCCCCCTGGTGCTGCTGCTGGCGCTGTTGCTGCTGTGGCTGGCGCACCATCCGCTCTCCACCGCGCTCAATCCCAGCCAGGCGCTGCGGTTCGGCCTCCTGCTAGGCCTGCTGAGCCTCTGCAAGTACCAGGCGCTGTTGGTGATCCTCTCGCTGGTGGGATGGAAGCTGTGGCAGGCCCTGCGCCAGGGCCTGCCCTTCCTTCGGGAGGTGCTGCTGGTGGCAGCCGGTTGGCTGGCGGCATCCAGCCCGCTGTGGATCTGGAATGCCACCCATCAGTGGGCCTCCTTCGCCTTTCACACGGCCCGCACCCAGACGCCCCAGGGGTTCCACTGGGATGGCCCGCCCCTGTTCCTGCTCAGCCAACTGCTGCTGCTGTTCCCCACCATTGGCCTGGTGCTTCTGCGCGGGCTGGCCCTCAATGCCCGCACCAGTTCCAACCCCGAGGCCGTGCAGCTGCTGCGCTGGATCGCCATTTGCCAGCTGGCGCTGTTTCTCGTCCTGGCCGGCCGGATGCAGGTGCTCTCCAGCTGGCTGGTGCCGGCCTGGTGGATGCTGGTGCCGCTGGCTGCCGCGGCCCTGGAGCCGGCTGTGGTGGCCGGGCGCCGCTGGTTGCGCTGGTTCGGCTGGGGCACCGTGCTGCTGGTGCCGGTGCTGGCGCTGTTGGCGGCCAGCCATGTGCGCTGGGGGATCGCCCAGCGGTTGCTGCCCCCCAGTGTTGACACCTCCGGGCAGTTGATGGATCCGCTGCGGTTGCGGCGCACCCTGCAGGCCCATCCCGGCATCTGGCGCGCCCTCGGCGATGCCCAGGTGATCGGCAGCAATCGCTATGAGCTGCCCGGTTTCCTGGCCCTTGCCCTGCGGGGCCACACCAGAGCCAGCTACACCACGGTGGCCTCCGATGCCCGCGGCTTTCGCTTTTGGCGGGGCCAGCTCGACCCCCAGGCCACCAGAGGGGTGCTGTTCGCCGTGTTGGGGGACTACGGCACCATTGGCTCGCTCAACAGCGAGGGACAGTTTCCGGACCTGCAACCCCTGGGCCAGGTGGCGGTGCTGCGCGCTGGGCAGCCCGCGGCTGTGCTGGAGTTCTACCGGTTCAATCCCTCCAGGCATCGCGACCTGTTGCGGCCTGACGGCAGCCCCAGGAGCTGAGGGCCTCGGCCAGCTCCGCGATGCTCCGCCCGCGACCCGGCGAATCGGCCCAGTCTCCGAGCAGGTTGGAGCGCAGCCCTGCGCTGGCGGGGGTCAGGTGGTCTCCAGGCAAGTCCAGCATCCGGCTCTGGTCGGCCGGGCGGGCCTGCAGCACCCCCAGCAATCGGCTGCTCTGGTCCAGCTGGTCGCGGCTGAAGCGCACCAGCAGGTTGCGGGGTTGGCGGTAGGTGCGTTCCACCAGCACCAGGGTTTCCTGGGGGGAGGGGCTGAACTCGGAGCGGAAGCCCAGCTGTTGCCCCATCTCCGCCAACAGGGGGATGGAGCGCTCGGCCGAGAAGTTGTTGAAGCTGAGCGCGGCCAGGCCATCGGCCTGGCGCCCGCCGTCGGGAGCGAGCAGATGCAGCTTGCAGCCGAGGCTGTGGCCCAGGCGCATCACAACGGAGGGGGCGGGTTGCAGGCGTCTGCGCGCCTCCCGGAACCGCCGCCAGGCCGCCAGGGCCTGGTCCTGATGGTCAAACCCGGGGACGTAGCTCCAGGCATGGATGCGCCAGCCGCAGCGGGCCAGGGCCTCCAGCAAGCGCCGGTAACTGAGCTGGGGCGTGGCGGCCAGGTAACTGCCGCCGATGAATTCGATCAGGCCTCGGGCCGGTGGGCCTGAGGGGTCATCCAGCATCCACAGATCGCCCTCCTGTCGCCAGCGGAGGGGCGACTCAGGCAAGGCTCGACCCAGGCAGCGTCTGGAGGGCGCGGCGGGCCTCGGCCACATGGGCCGCTCCGTTGAGGAGGTTGTTGAACACGTGGCGGATGATGCCTTGGCCGTCGATCACGTAGGTGACGCGGCCGGGCACCACCAGCAGGGTGTTGGGCACCCCGAAGGCCTTGCGCAGCTGGTTGCCGCGATCCACCAGCAGGGGGAAGGTGAGGCCATGGCGCTGGGCGAAGCGCTGGTGGCTGGCGGCGTCATCGCCGCTCACGCCCCACACCTCGGCCCCCAGGGCGGTGAGCTCGGCGTGGCTGTCGCGGAAGGCGCAGGCCTCGATCGTGCAGCCGGGGGTGTCGTCCTTGGGGTAGAAGAACAGCACCAGCGGCTTGCCGGCCAGCTGGTCGCTGCGGCGCTCAACGCCGTCCTGATCCTGCAGCGCGATCAGGGGAGCACGATCACCGGCGGCGAGGGCCTGGGCCACGGATGCCAAATCAAGCTGCTCAGAGCCTAGGCAGCCCCAGGCAGGAGCTGGGATCATGGCGGCATCCAGGAGCAGCTGATGCACGCGGCCGGCGATCCCCTTGCCAGCTCCCCATGGGAGCAGACCGATCTGCTCGCCCCTGTGGCCGCCAGCAGCCCCCCAGCACAGCCCCCAGCTGAGCCGGCTTTTGGGGCCCTGGCTGAGCCGGCATCAACCCCCGCTCCTGCAGCCGCAGCCGCTGCCATGGCAACCAGCCGGGGCCCGGAGCGTTTGCTGATCCTCGACACGGAGACCACGGGCCTCGATCCGGCCGAGCACCGCTGCATCGAGGTGGGAGCAGTGCTGTTTCACGTGCCCCAGCGGGCCGTGCTCAGCCAGATCTCCTTTCTCCTGCCCTGTCAGAGCAATCCCGCCCAGGCCATCAATGGCATTGCAGCGGAGGTGTCGCGGCTGCCCCAGCCCTGGCAACCGGCCCTGGCCTGTTTTGAGGCCATGGTGGAGGCCGCCGAGGTGGTGGTGGCCCACAACGCCGGCTTCGATCGCCAGTGGTTCGGCCACGGACCTCTCCCCGCCATCACCAAGCCCTGGCTGTGCAGCATGGAGGATCTGCGCTGGCCGGCGGAGCGTCAGCTGCGGGCCACCCCCTCGGTGCGGGACCTGGCCCTGGCCTATGGCGTACCGGTGTGGGCGGCCCATCGGGCGCTCACCGATTGCATCTATCTGGCCCAGGTGTTCGAGCGCTGTGCCGATCTGGAACAGCTGCTGGAGGCTGGCCTGGCGCCGCGCCGTCTCTATCGGGCGCGGCTGTCCTACGAAGAGCGCCACAAGGCCCGGGAGGCGGGTTTCCGCTGGAACGAGCCCATCAGTGGTGCATGGAGCCGCCGCCTTTCGGAGCAGGAGGCCTCGCTGCTCAGCTTCCCCGTGGTGCCGGTGGAGGACCCGGCGCTGGAGCGGCGCAGCGCCTGAATTGCTTCAGCAACTGAAAGCGGATCTGCCTGTTTCTGGCGTTCGCTGCTGGCCTGGTCATCGTGGGGCATCAGCCCGGGCCATGGCCATGCACGCACCAGCGAAGGGCCCCCCTTGCGGCTCCTGTCTCCGGGGCCAGGTGAAACGCTGGCAGGACACCCGCACCTGGGCGCGCCTGATCCGTGAGGCAGAGGCCCTCTGGCATGTGGATGTGCGCGATCTGCGCCGCCTAGGAGCCCTCGAGCTCTCACAGCTGTTGGAGGAGGTGCCGCCGCGGCTGCGGCCGCGGGTGAACCGCTGGCTGGATCGCTATGGGGTGAGCACGCGGCTGCAGTGATCACTGCCAGTGGACTAAGTCTTGGCTAAGCCATCACAAGGCCCCCTGGAACAGGCCCCTCCCCTGATGGATGCGCCGCCCTGCCGCTGCAGCCCCGCATCCCGGAGCGCCGCACAGCACGACAGCAAACGACGCCGGGCAACAAAAAAGCCGCCTCGGGGAGAAGCGGCTCAGGGACTGGTTTGAGGCCGGTGATTCAATCGGAGCGGCGGGATTTGAACCCACGACCCCCACTACCCCAAAGTGGTGCGCTACCAAGCTGCGCTACGCCCCGGCGAGAAGGAAATTATCACAGCGCCTTTCCGCGCCGGGCCTGGATTTTCCGCAGCAGCCGACCACTCAGGCGCTCGCGGTTCAGGCGGGCATAGCCCGCGAGATGCAGCTCGCGAGCCAGCTGCCGCAGCTCCGCCAGATTCATGGCCGCAAGCCGCAGTTCCGGCACCCGTCTCCAGGCCGCTGCGGTCATCGGCAGCTCGCTGCCCTCCCGTCCCTGGCGGAAGCTGGCCAGGGCACCACCGGCCATCCATTCGGGCACCAGCACGAACAGCACCGCCAGGAGCCCGTAGAGCTCCACGAGACCCTTGGGCAGTGGGTGCAGCTGGCGTTGCGGCTTGGGGTCCACAGGGGGCATGGGGGAAGGCCTGCGGGCTGAAGCGCCGCTGCCCTCCATTGTCCCGCAGCAGGTCAAATCAGCTTGGGCTGGGGGGCCTGCGGCATGGGGCGCAGGGCTGGTCGCGCCACAGCATCGGCGGCTCCTGGGAGGGGCTCAGGCGCACGAACCAGAACACCAGGGCAAACACCAGGCCCACGGTCACGATCAGGCCCACGATCACGGTGCGGTCGGGCAGGGGATTCATCACGCTTGCTCCGTGCGCAGGCACTGGATTCGCAGGGGCAGCCGCTCCAGGGTCAGTTCATCCCCCTGCAGGATCAGGCGCATGCCATCGCCGCTGTAGCGCACGCCTCCGCCATCCGAGGCTTCCCGGAAGAAGGTGGTGCGATAGCGGCCAGTGATCAGCGAGGCCTGGGCGTCGTTGCGCTCCACCACCACCATCCCCTGGTCGCGGCAGAGGTAGCGGTCCTTGATGGCGTAGTCCTCCCACCAGGGGGAGCTCATGGCCTGGGCCAGCAGCGGCACTGCCAGCAGGCCAGGCAGCAAAGGGGCAGCCATGGCGGGCTCAGAGGCGGATGGGGCTGTTGTCGCCTCGCAGGATGCAGTGGCTGATCGTCCAGTCGTAGTGCTGCCAGACCGTGTCTGGCAGCTTGTAGTCCGCGCCGGGGAAGGAGCCCAGGGCCACCCGGGTGGGCATGGCGGAGCAGTAGGGCCGGCTGCCGGGCTTGGCGAGGTATTGCTGGTGATAGGGCTCGGCGAAGTAGAAGGGCACATCGGCCCTAATCTCGGTGGTGATCGGCCCGAAACCGGCCTGGAACAGGCCCTGTTGATAGGCGTCGTGGCTGGCCTTGGCCAGGTCCAGCAGGGCGGGATCGTTCGCGTAGATGGTCGAGCGGTACTGCGAGCCGGTGTCGTTCCCCTGGCGATCGCCCTGAGTGGGGTCGTGGCATTCCCAGAACAGCTTCAGCAGATCGGCGAACCCCAGCTGCTCTCGGTTCCACACCACCCGCACCACTTCCGCATGGCCGGTGCGGCCTGAGCACACCTGCTGGTAGCTGGGGTTGGGCAGTTGGCCGCCGGCATAGCCCACGGCGGTGGTGATCACCCCGGGCAGGCGCCAAAAGCCCTTTTCGGCCCCCCAGAAGCAACCGCAGCCGAACAGCACCTCGGCCTCGTTGGCCGCCAGGGGAGCCTCCAGCGGCGTGGCCAGCACGGCGTGAATGAGCGTCTGGCCGCGGTTGGCGCTGGCCTCGCGCTCAGCTTGGTTCTGGCCTGGGCTCTGAAACAGTCCGAACACGGTGCGGCTACGGGTGGGCCGAGCCTAGGAACCCAGGCCGGCGGATCCGCCGTCGGTCGCGGCTGGATCCAGGGCGATGTGGTTCAGCAGCGTGGTGGTGAAGGCGAACAGCAGAAACGGCAGCGACAGCACCAGGATCAGCCCCACCCCCACCAGGGCGAAGATCGGCTTGCTGGCTCCCATCAGGCCGAGACCGGCCGCCAGGCTCACCATGATCACCAGCATCCAGATCAGGATCTGGCCGTAGATGTCACCGAAGGTGAGCGTGCAGCGCAGGCGATAGGACGGGGTTGCGGCCATGGCGATGGAGTGATTGGAGGGCGTGCGTTCAGCTAAGCCACGCCGCTGCCGCTTGTCCGCTGCTGTTCAACAAGCGTTGGCAGCGGCTGGTCGGGGTGATCAGGCCGCGCTGCTCAGCTGCTGTTCCGCCTGCTCCCGTTCCCACAGGCGCCGGTAGGTGCCGCTCTGGCCCACCAGCTCGCTGTGGTGCCCCTGCTGCACCAGCCGTCCATCTTCCAGCACCAGCACCCGGTCACAGGCGGCAGCTGCCGAGAGCTGGTGGCTGATCATCAGGATTGTGCGGTCCTGCTGGCTGCGCACCGAGCGCAGGATGTCGGCGGCGGTGTTGTTATCCACGCTGGCCAGGGCGTCGTCGAGCACCAGCAGCGGTGCCTCCACCAGCAGGGCCCGGCCCAGGGCCGTGCGCTGGCGCTGACCGCCGCTGAGGGTGATGCCCCTCTCCCCCACCAGGGTGGCGTAGCCATCCGGGAAGCCCTTGATGTCGCCCTCCAGCCGGGCCTGGATCGCGGCTTGCTCCACCCGCTCCTGGGCCGCCCCGGGTTCGCCGTAGCGCAGGTTGTCCGCCAGGCTGGCGGTGAACAGGTAGCCCTCCTGGGGCACCAGGGCCACCTGGCGGCGCAGGTCGTCGAGCTGCAGGGTGGTGATGTCGATGCCATCGAGTAACAGCTCCCCGGCGGGCACCTCCACCATGCGCCCCAGGGCCCGGGCCAGGGTGGTCTTGCCGCAGCCCACCGGACCCACCAGGGCCACCAGTTCGCCGGGCTCGAGCCGGAAGCTCACATCGATCAGCGCGCTGCGCTCGGCGCCCCCGTAGCGCACGTTGAGATGGCGGGCCTCCACTGCGGCGGCATGGCGGCCCACACCGGGGTGCATCGGCAGCGGGCGGGGCTGGGCCGGCGACTGGATCAGCGGCACCCGCCGCAGCAACTCCTCCACCCGCTCCAGGCTCACCTGGCCGGTCTGGAAGGTGTTGAGGGTGAATCCCAGCAGGGCGGTGGGGAACACCAGCCGTTCCACATAGAGGATCAGGGCCACCAGATCGCCGATCGAGAGGCGGCCGCTCTCCAGCTGACCGCTGCCCAGGGCCAGCAGCAGCAACAGGCTGATCGAGGAGATGCCCTCCAGCAGCGGGAACAGGGTGCTGCGGGTGCGGGCCAGATCCAGGGCGTCGTTGCGGTAGCTGCGGTTGCGATCGGCGAAGGCCTGCCGCTCGGTGGCCTCCTGGCCGTAGATCTTGATGGCGCTGATGCCGGAGAGGTCTTCCTGGATCAGATCGCTCAGCTGGGCCAGCGATTCCTGCTGCCGCCGCTGCTGGCGCATCATGCGGCCGCCGAACATCCGCACCGTGGCCAGCATCAGCGGATAGAGCCCCACTGCGGCCAGGCTGAGCAGCGGGTCGATCGCCAGCATCGCCGGCAGGGTGAGGGCATAGGCCAGGGCTGTGTTGGTGAGGCTGAGCACGGCGAAGCCCAGCAGGCGCCGCACGTTCTCCACATCACTGGTGGCCCGGCTGATCACCTCACCGCTGCCGGTGCTCTGCACCCAGCCGGGCTCCTGGCGGAGCATGTGATCGAAGATCCGCTGTTTGAGGTCGGCCTCCACCTGCCGGCCCACGCCGAACACCAGCATCCGCGACCACAGCCGCACCCCCCCCATCAGCGTGGCCAGGCTGATGATCAGGGCCGCCTGGTGGATCACGTCGCCCACGGCGAAGCCATCCTGGAGGTCGTCCACCACCCCGCGCACCAGCAGTGGAATTGCCACGCTGAGCAGGTTCACCACCACCAGGGCGAACGCGCCGATCAGCACCGTGCGCCGGTGGGGCCGCAGGTAGCGCCGGATCAGGCCGAGGCGGAGGGCGGCCATGGGTGTTCGCGAAGTGCCGCCAACCTACGGAAGTTGGGCGATGCTGGGCGGGGCACGCCCCCCTCCATGGCCGACGAGCAGCAATCCCATCCCCTCTACGCCAGTGATCGGGAGCTGGTGGATCAGTTGCTGGCGGCCAGCGAACCCAGCGACGCCCAGCTGGTGGATCTGGGCCGTCTGTTCATGCGCTACAGCGGCTTCCCCGGAGCCCTGGATCTCCAGGGCGACCTCGACAAGACCCTGCGCCTGTGGGGCCTGAGCCGCGAGCAGCTCCACCTGCGCTGCCGGGCTATCTGGGCCGCCGGCTACCGCCCTGGTGCCGAGGCGGCCCCCCAGGCCGTGGGCTCCGGTTTCGACACCGCCGACCAGGACAGTCCCTGAACCTGGCCTGCTA
>RGNC01000044.1 GCA_010029175.1 Synechococcaceae bacterium WB8_1B_136
GTGCCCGTGGCCCCCAGCAGGGTCTGGTAGCGCTCGCCCTCCTCCACACCCTGCACCAGGCCAGCGATGGCCGTGGGCTGATCCCCCTTGGGCTGGTACGGGGCGTGAAGCTGAAAAGGGGCCATGGCTCCCATTGTCGGGGAGCCATGGCCCCAGGCGCGGTGTGAGGAGAACCGCCCCGTGCGAAGGCAAGCTCAGGCCATCAGGCCAGCGGCAGGTTGCTCAGCAGGGCCGAGGCACGGGTGAAGTCCACGTCCAGCCCCACGATCCGCAGAATCACAGTGGAGAGCACGGTGTACACCACCGCCCCGAGGATGGCACTCACCAGGCCGTTCTTGAGCCGGAACCCCTGGATCAGCCAGGCCGCCAGACCAAACAGGATCACGGTGATCACCCAGTTGAACAACAAGCTCACCGGGCTGATCAGGCCGCCCAGGCTGGTGATGGCCCACACCGGACCGAGCACCAGCTTCAGGGGCCAGATCAACAGGGTGCCCAGCAGGCCGATCACCACGGCCGAGAGCAGCGCGATCGGGAAACTCTCAATTTCCACGCCCAGCGGCAACCAGGCCACGATCAACAGCACCACGGCCCGAATCGGCCACTGCAGCAACCACAGCAAAGAACCCATGACAGGTGCAAAGGCATCAACCTTCGCAACGTAGTCATGGGCTCAGGAGATCACCACAGGCGGAGGCGATCGGCGAAGCGGAAACCAGGCAAATCAGCCGATTCCCGCCAAGGATGCCGGTTCAGGCTGCCGGCCGGACCACCTGGGCAACGCCCAGCGCATCCCGCAGGCTGCGCACCACGGCCACCATGGCCAGCTCATCACCCAGCTTGTTCACAGCGGATCCCACACCCACGCCGGCGGCGCCGGCGGCAATCGCCATCGGCAGGGTCACAGCCGACAGACCGGAGGCGCACAGCACGGGCACGGCGGATTGATCCGCGGCGGCAAGGGCCCGGCTGATGCTGTGGGCCGCAGCCAGGGTGGGGGCCGCCTTCTCGATCAGGCCGAGGCTGCCGGCGCTGAAGGGCTTGGCACTGGTGCCGCCCTCGGTCTGGATGATGTCGGCACCGGCGGCCACCAGATCCACCGCCAGCTGTTCCTGCTGGTCGAGGGGCAGCACGTGGGGCACCGTCACGCTGAGCACCACCTGGGGCAGCAGCTCGCGGGTGCGGCGGGTGAGCTGCAGCACTTCGGCGGCGTCGAACACGCGACCGAGGGGATAGAAGGCGTCGTAGTTGCCGATTTCCACCATGGCGGCGCCGGCGGCGACGGCGGCAGGGAACAGCTCGGCGTCCACGGCGCTGACGCAGATCGGCAGGCCACTGGCCTCGGCGGCCAGGGCCACCAGGGCCGGATCACAGGCCACGTCGATCAGATCGGCACCGCCCAGGCCCGCAGCCCGGCTGATGCGCGCCACGGAGGCGGCGTCGAAGTTGGTGAGACCGGCGATCACCTTGAGGGCGCGGCGCTCGGCCAGGGCCGTGCGGAGCGGAGCGGGCAGCTGGGCGAGACGCGACATCAACTCAGGACGAGAATGAGCTTGATTCTCCCATCCGAGCCCACGACCGTCCCACCGCAACGCCCTGCCTGGAGCCCCCTGCACGCCCGTCTGCACCGGAGCCTGCGGCGCGATCCACAGCTGCTGCCGGCCGGGACCCCGCTGCTGCTGGCGCTGTCCGGGGGGCAGGACTCCATGGCCATGGTGCGGCTGTTGCAGGACCTGCAACGGCTGCACCACTGGACCCTGCATGCCTGGCACGGCGACCACGGCTGGCGGGCCGAATCAGCCCGCCAGGCGGAGGAGCTGAGCGCCTGGGCACAGACCTGCGGCCTGCCGCTGCGGCTGGAGCGTGCCGATGGCCTGGCGACCAACGAGGCCGCCGCCCGCCGCTGGCGCTACGGGCAGCTGGAAGCTGAAGCCCTGCGGCTGGGCTGCCGCCATGTGCTCACGGCCCACACCGCCACCGACCGGACCGAGACCCTGCTGCTGCAGCTGGCCCGCGGCAGCCACCGAGCTGGCCTGGCCAGTCTGCGGCGGCAACGGCCCCTGAGCCCCTGCTCCGCCATCACCCTGGTGCGGCCGCTGCTGGCCTTCAGCCGCGGCGACACCGCCGCCATCTGCGCCACCTGGCAGCTGCCGATCTGGCACGACAGCAGCAACGACACGCTGCGCTTCGCCCGCAACCGCATCCGCCAGCAGGTGCTGCCGGTGCTGGAGGCGCTGCATCCCGGGGCGTCACGGCGGATCAGCGCCCTGATGGAGCGCCTGGCCCAGGAGCAGCAGCAGCAGAGCCTGGGCGACCTGCTGGAACTGGCACTGGAACGGCTCCAGGGCGGAAGCGGTGGCAGCGACGGCCTGGATCGCAGCCGCCTCAGCGCCCTGGGGGAGGCGAGCCAGCGCCAGCTGCTCCAGCACTGGATCCTGCGGACCACCGGCCAGTCCCTGGCCGCCCGGGAACTCGATGAGCTGGTGCAGCGCCTGGCGCCGGCTTGCGGGCCCGGCCAGCTTGACCTAAGAGGAGGGCGACGACTGGTCTGGAACCGCACCCTCGTGAGCCTCGATGACCAGCACTCCAGACCTGGATGAGGCCTACCGGGCCGTTGAGCGGACCTACAGCCAGGGCCTGTTCGCCGAGGCCCTGGTGGCTGCGGAGGCCCTGTTGCCGCAGCTCTCCGGCGAGCGCAGCGACCAGCTGCTGCAGCGGCTGCAGCTGTTGATCGGTCACATTCATCTGTACGGCCTGCAGCAGCCGCAACAGGCCCTGGCGCACTACCAGTCCGTGTCCGACACCAGCACGGAAGCCCCTTACCGAACACTGGCGCAGCAGGGCATCGCGCTCTGCGCGCCAGAGCAGACCCCGGAGCCGAACCTGCCAGCGGCACCCCAGCCGCCCCTGGCAGGCCCAGCCATGCCCTGGCTCACCCAGCTGAGCGATCCGGAGGCGGCCCTGCAGCAGAGCGCAGCCCTGGAGCAAAGCGCAACCCTGGCCCCGCCAGCCGAGGTGGTGCCGCCGACGGCACCGGCCAGCCCGAGCGCCAGCGAGCCGGAAGCCGCCGAGGCCGCCGCCAGCCCTTGGCAGGAAGCCGCAGCCGCAGCCGCACCAGCGGGCACGGGCGATCCCGCCACGAGCGATGCCATCCCTCACGAGCAGGCCACACCCCCCCAGGACCCCAGCCCCGCGGAGGATGCGGAACTGGCCCGGGGGCTGCGCAGGATCGTGCTGCGCTGAGGCTCAGCTGGCGGCTGTGGAGCGGCGCCGACGGGTGCGATTGGCGGGCATCTCCGGCTCTTCCACGGCCACGGGTGCCGCGGGAGCCTTGGACACCAGCGTGGACACAGCCGGCGCGGGGGATGGCGCAGCCCCATCGGCCCCGACGGCGGCCAACTCGCGGCGAGGCTGGGGGGTGCGCTCACCGCGCTCCCGATCCCGACCGCCATCGCGACTGCCCTCACGGCGACCACGGGGAGCCGGGCGGCTGTCGGGTTCGGCATCGGCGCGGCCCTTGTAGGCCGGTGTGCCACCGGGGGCAGGCTGCACCAGGCAGATGATCAGGGGCTCCACCTGGAGCTCGCGGCGCAGGCGACGCTGCAGACCCACCTCGATCTCGCGCTGGACGCCCATCCAGTCGACATCCGGGGCCTTGCCGCCACTGTTGCGGGACAGCTGCTGCCAGCGGTTCTCGAGCACCCAGGTGATTTCCCGCTCGGCCCAGAGGCTCATCTTGCGGGGATCGGCGGCGGTGACCACACCGCGCAGATTCACCCGCGGCGGCGCTGCCATCACACCGTCGGTGCTGATCACCGCCAGCAGGGTGATCACGCCGTCTTCGGCGAGCTGCTGGCGCTCCTTGAGCACGCGCGCATCCACGATGCCGTTGCGGGAGGCATCCAGCAGCTCAATACCGGCCTTCACCGGATCGCCCTTGCTGATCGAATCGGCGGTCAGCTGCACAACGTCGCCGTTGTCGATGATCAGGGTGTTCTCCACGGGGATGCCCATGGAGTGCCCGGTCTTGGCATGGGCCACCAGCATGCGGTGCTCGCCGTGCACGGGGACGAAGAACTTGGGCTTGGTGAGGGCCAGCATCAGCTTCTGGTCTTCCTGGAAGCCATGGCCCGACACGTGGATGCCTTCGCCCTTGCCATAGATCACCTTGGCGCCGAGCATCATCAACCGGTCGATGGTGTTCACCACCGAGATGGTGTTCCCCGGAATCGGACTGGCCGAGAAGATGATCGTGTCGGTGCTCTTCACCTGCACCTGCGGATGTTCACCGCGGGAAATGCGGCTCAGGGCCGCCAGGGGCTCGCCCTGGCTTCCGGTCATCAGCAGCAGCGTTTCACGGTCGGGCAGATCACGGATCTGCTTGATCGGCACAAACAGATCATCGGGGGCGCGCATGTAGCCGAGCTCCCGCGCCTTGGCGATCACATTGAGCATCGAGCGGCCCAGCAGGCCCACCTTGCGGCCATTCTTGAGGGCCAGCTCCAGGATCATCGCCACCCGATGGATGGAACTGGCGAAGGTGGTGATGATCACCCGGCCTTCCGCCTGGGCGATGTGGCGATCAAGGCAGGGGAACACCGAGCGCTCCGGCGGACAGAAGCCGGGCACTTCGGCGTTGGTGGAGTCGCTGAACAGGCACAGGACCCCCTGTTCGCCGTAGTGGGCCAGGCGGGCCAGGTCGAAGTGCTCGCCATCCACCGGCGTGTGGTCAAACTTGAAATCGCCGGTGAAGATCACCGTACCCACGGGGGTGGTGATGGCCAGCGAGAAGCTGTCGGCCATCGAGTGGGTGTTGCGGATGAACTCCACCGAGAAGTGCTGCCCCACCTTCACCACATCGCGGGGGGCGACGGTTTCGAGGATGGTGCGATCCATCACCCCGGCTTCCTCCATCTTGCCGCTGAGCATGGCCAGAGCCAGCCGCGGACCGTGAATCACGGGGATGTTGAAGTTCTTGAGGTGGTGGGCAATGCCACCGATGTGATCTTCATGACCGTGAGTCACGATCATGCCGCGGATGCGCTTCTGGTTCTCCCGCAGATAGCTGGTGTCCGGCATCACCACGTTGACGCCATGCATGCCATCGCTGGGGAAGGCCAGGCCGGCATCCACCAGCATGATGTCGTCGCCGTACTCGAACACACAGGTGTTCTTGCCGATCTCGTGCAGGCCACCGAGGGGAATCACCCGCAGGCAGGGCTGCTTGGGAGAAGAGGCTGAAGCGCTGTTGCCGTTGCGGCTGATGGGATGGGTCGTCATGCAGAAGGGGATGCCGGCCAGGCCGGCGACAGAACAGAACTGTGGCTGAAACAGAGCCTCAGGGCCGCTCGGCGGCGGAGGCGGTGGGCCTTGGCGTCAGGTGGGACGCAGGGCTGCCAGCACGGAGGTGAGTTGGTCGCGCACGTCGGTTGAGGCGGATACAAGGGGAAGACGGGGGGCACCCACGGCCCAGCCGCTGAGTTCCAGCGCGGCCTTCACGGGGATGGGATTGGTGGTGCAGAACAGCGCCTTGCAGAGGGGCAACAGCTGCTCGTGCAGGGCCAGGGCTGTGGCGAGATCGCCGGCCAGGAAGGCCTGCACCAGGCGTTGGATCTGGTCGCCGGCCAGATGGCTGGCCACGCTGACCACGCCCACGGCACCCACCGCCAGCATCGGCAGGGTGAGGGCGTCGTCGCCGCTGTAGATGGCCAGGCGCTCGCCGCAGGCGGCCCGCAGGGCGCTCACCTCTTCGGTGGTGCCGCTGGCGGCCTTGAAGCTCAGCACATTGGGCAGGTCCATCAGCCGGGCCGTGGTCTCGGGGCTGAGGCTGCAGCCGGTGCGGCCGGGAATGTTGTAGAGCATCAGCGGCAGCTGGGGTGCCGCCGCCGCCACAGCCCGGAAATGGGCTTCAAGCCCTTCCTGGGGCGGCTTGTTGTAGTAGGGCACCACCACGAGGGCAGCGTCGGCCCCCAGGGCGGCCGCCTCAGCGATGGCCTCCACCGCCTCGGCGGTGCAGTTGCTGCCGGTGCCCGCCAGCAGCTTGGCTCGGCTGCCCACGGCCCCTTTCACCGCCGAAAACAGCTGATGCTGCTCATCCCAGCTGAGGGTGGGGGATTCGCCCGTGGTGCCGCAGATCACCAGGCCATCGGAGCCGTGATCCACCAGATGGACGGCCAGCCTGGCCGCCAGGTCCAGGTCCACCGCTCCATCGGCGCCGAAGGGGGTCACCATGGCGGTGATCACCCGGCCGAAGGGGGCCGGGGAACTGGCTCCGAGGGAGAGAGGCGCCGTGGTCATGCGCCGGCACCTGCGGGAGCAGCGGCCGCCGCGGCCTGCTCGGCCCTGGCCGGATCCAGCAGCAGCTCGGCGATCTGAATGGCATTGAGGGCCGCGCCCTTGCGGATCTGATCGCCGCAGAGCCAGAGCTCCAGGGCATTGGGCTCGCTGAGGTCCTGGCGGATGCGACCCACGGCCACCGCATCTCGGCCCGTCACATCGGTGGGCATCGGGAAGCGATTGGCGCTGAAATCCTCAAGCAGCTCCACGCCGGGGGCCTTCGCCAGCAAGGCTCGGGCCTCCTCCACCGGGAACGGCTCCGCGAACTCGATGTTGATGGCCTCGGAATGGGCCCGCAACACCGGCACCCGCACGCAGGTGGCCGAAACGCGCAACTCCGGCAAACCCATGATCTTGCGGGTCTCGTGGAGCATCTTCAGCTCCTCCTCGCAGTAGCCGTTCTCCTGCAACGGTGAGTTGTGCAGGAACAGGTTGAAGGCCAGCGAGTGGGGCAGCACGCTGCTGGCGGGGGTACCGCCATCGAGCACGGTCTGGCTGAGGTTGCGCAGCTCTTCCATGGCGCGAGCACCGGCACCGCTGGCAGACTGATACGTGCTCACCACCACCCGCCGCAGCGGCCGCCGCGCCGCCAGGGGCGCCAGGGCCAGCGTCATCAAGATGGTGGTGCAGTTGGGATTGGCGATGATCCCGCGGTGGTCGAAGGCCGCCTGGGGATTCACCTCCGGCACCACCAGCGGCACCGCCTCATCCATCCGGAAGGCGCTGGAGTTGTCGATCACCACGGCCCCAGCGGCCGCAGCCACGGGTGCCCACTGCTTCGACACCGAGCCGCCGGCCGAGGCCAGCACCACATCCACGCCCTCAAAGGCCTCAGCGCTCACCGGCTGGATCGTGTGGGCCCGGCCGTTCCATTCCAGGCTCTGGCCGGCGGAGCGGGGCGAGGCCAGCAGCACCAGCTCAGCCACCGGGAAGCGGCGCTCCGCCAGCAGGGCCAGCAGCTCCTGGCCCACGGCGCCGGTGGCGCCGAGCACCGCCACCTTGAGGGAGCGCTGGGGCAGGGAACGGGGGGCGGGGGTGGTCAATGCAGGCGGAGGGAGCGGGAGGATCGGAGGTGAAGACGGTCCGTCAGGCAGGACAGCGCGGATCGTCTGGGAGAAAGATCGGGGAAACGTGCTGGGGAGGGCAGCCACGGACCCTGGGGCCCTTCAGGACTGCAGCGGACGCAAGAGAGAGGAGAGACTGCTGCGGAGCGGACGGTGACCTGGGCGGACGGTGACCTGGAGCGTTCACCGGTGACCTTGCGCCACCGCTGCAGCACTGGAAGAGCGCCGCAGGTGATCGCGCAGCTCCCGAAACACCAACAGATGGGTCGGAACTGTTCAGGTCGCTGAATCTTGTGTCGAACAATACGCCGGCAGGGCGGTCCTGGCGAGCCCCCCGCTGAACAGCCCGTCACGGGTGAGTCCATAGGATCGTTGGCTGCCTCGCCGATTCGGTTCGGCCATACCCCGCCGCCAGTTCCATGAGTCCTGCTGCCAGCCCTGCCACCCAGAGCGACCTCAAGGTCAGCACCAGCCCCCGTCCCGGCAGCCGCATGGCGGTGGAGATCTCCGTGCCCGCCGGCCGCACCCAGAGCAGCCACGAAGCCGCGGTGGAGAAGCTGAGCCGCAGCATCAAGCTGCCCGGCTTCCGCAAGGGCAAGGTGCCCCGCGCCGTGCTGGTGCAGCAGATCGGTCCGGTGCGGATTCGCGCCACCGCCCTGGAAGACCTGGTGGACAGCGTCTTCCGCGATGCCCTGCGGCAGGCCGAGATCGCCGCCATCGGCCAGCCCGCCCTCGATGGGGGCTTTGAGGCGCTGCTGGAGCGCTTTGAACCGGGCCAGGAGCTGAGCCTCACCCTGGAACTGGATGTGGAGCCCACTCCCACCCTGAAGAGCACCAAGGGACTGAAGGCCGAAGTGGAAACGGTCCAGTTCGATGCCGGCCGCGTCGATGAGCTGCTCGAGCAGTCGCGCCGCCAACTGGCCGCCCTGGTGCCCGTGGAGGGCCGCGCGGCCGCTGAGGGAGACGTGGCCCTGATCAGCTTCACGGGCACCTATGCCGACAACGGCGAGGCCATCAGCGGCGGCAGCTCCGATGGCATGGAGGTGGAGCTGGAGGAGGGCCGGATGATCCCCGGCTTCGTGGAGGGCATCCTCGGCATGAAACCCGGCGACACCAAGACGGTGGTCTGCCAGTTCCCCGACGACTATCCCCAGGAGGATGCGGCCGGCCGCAAGGCCAGCTTCGAGATCAGTCTCACGGAGGTGAAAACCCGCGAGCTCCCCGATCTCGACGACGCCTTCGCCCAGCAGGCCAGCGACAAGCAGACCCTGGCGGAACTGCGTGCCGACCTGGAGGAGCGCCTCAAGGACGACGCCGAGCGCCGCAACGCCTCGAACCGTCACGACGCCCTGGTGGCCGCGCTGGTGGAACAGCTGGAGGTGGAACTGCCGGAAACCCTGGTGCAGCAGGAGATCGTGGCGTTGCTGGAGCAAACGGCCGGCCAGCTGGCCCAGCAGGGCATGGACGTGAAGAAGCTGTTCACCCCGCAGCTGATCCAGAGCCTGCGCGAGACCTCCCGCCCGGAGGCGGAAGATCGTCTCAAGCGCAGCCTGGCCCTCAAAGCGCTCGCGGTGGCCGAGGGCATCGAACTGGCCGACGATGAGATCAACGCCAAGGTGAAGGAGCTGAGCCGCAACCTCAGCGAGACCGCCAACATCGACCCCAACCGGCTGCGGGCAGCCGTGCAGGACGATCTGATGCGCGAGAAGCTGCTGGAGTGGCTGGAGACCAACAGCACCATCAGCGAGAAAGCGGCGGAGGCGAAGGCGGCAACCAAGACCGCATCCAAGGCCAAGGCCTGAGCAGCGCCTGTGGGGGTGGTGTCAGGCCAGCACAGCGCCGGGCTCACCATCCCCGTGCAATCCCCATAGATTGATTTCACAGCCCCTCCCCAGCCGCGTGATCGACGCCTCCTCCAACCTGCGCGTGCACCCGATCCAGAACCGCTGGCTGGGCCAGCGGCCCGAAG
Source organism: Synechococcaceae bacterium WB8_1B_136 (assembly GCA_010029175.1). GTDB lineage: Bacteria > Cyanobacteriota > Cyanobacteriia > PCC-6307 > Cyanobiaceae > Vulcanococcus. The sequence goes on from RGNC01000044.1 coordinate 9,370, forward strand.
CCACCATCGCCGGGCCGATGGCCTCCCCCGGCGTGCTGCCCACGGTGGTGGAACAGTCGGGACGGGGGGAGCGGGCCTTCGACATCTATTCCCGCCTGCTGCGGGAGCGGATCATCTTCCTGGGCACCGGCATCGACGACCAGGTGGCCGACGCCCTGGTGGCCCAGCTGCTGTTCCTCGAGGCCGAGGACCCCGAAAAGGACATCCAGATCTACATCAACTCCCCGGGCGGCTCGGTGACCGCCGGCCTGGCCATCTACGACACCATGCAGCAGGTGGCGCCCGATGTGGTGACCATCTGCTATGGCCTGGCGGCCTCCATGGGCGCGTTTCTGCTCTCGGGCGGCACCAAGGGCAAACGCCTGGCCCTGCCCAACGCCCGGATCATGATCCACCAGCCCCTGGGTGGCGCCCAGGGCCAGGCAGTGGACATTGAAATTCAGGCCAAGGAGATCCTGTTCCTCAAGGACACCCTGAACGGACTGATGGCCGAGCACACCGGCCAGCCGCTCGACAAGATCGCTGAAGACACCGACCGCGACTACTTCCTTTCCCCGGCGGAAGCGGTTCAATACGGACTGATTGACCGGGTCGTCGAAGACGGCGCACCGGTTTGATCCTTAAGGGCAGCTGACGAAGCGAGGGATCGGCCCGATCCTGGAGTTTCGGGCCCCCCAGCCCCACCTCGTCCAGGACGCCCCTCGCCGCCCTTTCCCCTTCGATGGCCAAGTTCGACGCCCACCTGAAATGTTCGTTCTGCGGCAAGTCGCAGGACCAGGTGCGCAAGCTGATCGCGGGCCCGGGCGTCTACATCTGCGACGAGTGCATCGATCTCTGCAACGAGATCCTCGACGAGGAGCTGGTGGACGGCCAGGGCACCGCTGGCTCCAGCGGCCGTCATGCCGGAGAGGCCAAGGGCAAGGCGCCGGCCAAGAAGGCCAGCAAGCCGGCCCCCACCCTGGCCCAGATCCCCAAACCACGGGAGATCAAGCTCCACCTCGATGCCCAGGTGGTGGGCCAGGAGGAGGCTAAGAAGGTGCTCTCGGTGGCGGTGTACAACCACTACAAGCGCCTGGCCTGGCAGGGGGATGGCAAGGGCGCGGTGAGTGAAACCGGCACCCGCCTGCACAAGAGCAACATCCTGCTGATCGGCCCCACCGGCTGCGGCAAAACGCTCCTGGCCCAGACCCTGGCGGAACTGCTGGACGTGCCCTTCGCCGTGGCGGACGCCACCACCCTCACCGAGGCCGGCTACGTGGGCGAGGATGTGGAAAACATCCTGCTGCGGCTGCTGCAGAAGGCCGATCTGGATGTGGAGCAGGCCCAGCGGGGCATCATCTACATCGATGAAATCGACAAGATCGCCCGCAAGAGCGAGAACCCCTCGATCACCCGCGATGTGTCGGGCGAAGGTGTCCAGCAGGCACTGCTGAAGCTTCTGGAGGGCACCGTGGCCAATGTGCCGCCCCAGGGAGGTCGCAAGCACCCCTACCAGGACTGCATCCAGATCGACACCAGCCAGATCCTGTTCATCTGCGGCGGCGCCTTTGTGGGCCTCGAAGACGTGGTGCAGCGGCGCCTGGGCCGCAACGCCATCGGCTTCATTCCCGAGGGGGGCCGCAGCCGCGGCCGCAGCCACAAGGACCTGCAGAGCGCCCACGTGCTGCGCCACCTGGAGCCCGACGACCTGGTGAAGTACGGCCTGATTCCCGAATTCATCGGTCGCCTGCCGGTGAGTGCCGTGCTCGAACCGCTGGACACCCGCGCCCTGGAGGCGATCCTCACCGAGCCGCGCGATGCCCTGGTGAAGCAGTTCCAGACCCTGCTGAGCATGGACGACGTGCGCCTGGAGTTTGAACCCGGCGCCGTGGAGGCCATTGCCGCCGAGGCCCACCGCCGCAAGACCGGTGCCCGTGCCCTGCGCGGCATCGTCGAGGAGCTGATGCTCGATGTGATGTACGACCTCCCATCCGACAGCAGCACCAAGACCTTCACCATCACCCGCGACCTGGTGGAGGAGCGCACCCGCGCCAAGGTGCTGCCCCATCCCAGCGCCCTGGCGGAACTGGAGCAGCAGGAATCCGCCTGACCACCGCCGCCGCGGCGGACGGACGGCTTTCCACCCCGGAGCCGTCCTTGCCGCTCCGGGAGCAGCGGCGGGAATGTTGGCAGCAAGTGCCGCACCCTGCACCATGGCCGCTGCCGATCACCTGGAGGTGCGCCGCCAGCACGGCCTGTTCAATCACCACGGCATCGACCTGGGCGACGGCACCGTGGCCCACTACCTGGAAGGGCGCGAGATTCTGCGCAGCCCCACGGCCGAGTTCAGCCGCGGTGAACCGGTGGTGGTGGTGCGCTACAGCGAACCCTGCTCCCCGGCGGGCGTCACGCTCCGGCGGGCCATGGGCCGCCTGGGGGAGCAGAACTACAACCTGCTGTTCAACAACTGCGAGCACTTCGCCCACTGGTGCAAGACGGGTCGCCACCGCAGCAGCCAGGTGGAGAACTGGCTGCACACCGGCAGCCTCGGGGCCCTCGCCTTTGGCCAGTTCATGCCGGCGGCGCTGCTCACCGGCGTGCGCCTGCTGCTGCGCAACGGCATCAACCTCGACAGCCAGCTGGCCCAGCGCAGCCTGGCTCAGCTCGATGGCCTGCGGCTGAAGCTGCAGGAGAAGCTGGAAACGGAGCTGGCCCGGGCCGAGGCCCGCTGGGGGGCTGGGAGCACCAGCCAGGGCAGCGACCCGTTCGCCAACCTGCGGCTTTCAGCCCAGCAACTTGCCGATCAGCTCAGCGCGGTGGAGGAGATGGAAACGAAACTGGAGCAGCTGCTGGAGCACGGCAAGGGCCAGTAGCCTCTTAAACCGGCGCAGCGACCCATCGGCCCAGCCGCAAGCTCAGCCATGCGTTCCGCCTACCAGCCACTCCACCACAAGTACCGGCCCCAGCGCTTCGACCAGTTGGTGGGCCAGGAGGCCATCAGCGCCACCCTGGTGAACGCCCTGCTGCAGAACAGGATCGCGCCGGCCTACCTGTTCAGCGGTCCCCGCGGCACCGGCAAGACCTCCAGTGCCCGCATCCTGGCCCGCTCGCTCAACTGCGTCGGCTCAGACGGCCCCACCCCCGAACCCTGCGGCGTCTGCGAGCTCTGCACCTCCATCGCCGCCGGCAATGCCCTCGATGTGATCGAGATCGACGCCGCCTCCAACACCGGCGTTGACAACATCCGCGAGCTGATCGAGCGCTCCCGCTTCGCGCCGGTGCAGGCCCGCTGGAAGGTGTACGTGGTGGACGAGTGCCACATGCTTTCGACCGCGGCCTTCAACGCCCTGCTGAAAACCCTGGAGGAGCCGCCACCGCGGGTGGTGTTCGTGCTGGCCACCACCGACCCCCAGCGGGTGTTGCCCACGATTCTCAGCCGCTGCCAGCGGTTTGAATTCCGCCGGATCCCCCTGGATTCGCTGGAGCGGCACCTGGGCTGGATCGCCGAGCAGGAACAGATCGGCATCACCCCTGAAGCCCTGCACGTGGTGGCCCAGCGGGCCCAGGGCGGACTGCGGGACGCGGAGAGCCTGCTCGACCAGCTCAGCCTGCTGCCGGCACCGATCGAGCCGCTGGCGGTGTGGGAGCTGGTGGGGGCCGTGCCCGAGCAGGAGCTGCTGCAGCTGGCGGACTCCCTGGCGGAACGGGAGCCCCTCGGCCTGATCGACGCCATCCGCGCCCTGCTGGAGCGGGGCCGGGAACCGGGCGCGGTGCTCCAGGGCCTGGCAGGGCTGCTGCGGGACCTGGTGCTGGCGGGGGTGGCTCCCGAGCGGCTGGAACTCACCAGCTTCTCGCCCCAGTTCCGCCCTCAGCTGCCGCCCCTGGCCCGCCGCATCGGCAAGGCCAGGCTGCTGCAGTGGCAGGCGCAGCTCAAGGGCAGCG
>RGNC01000045.1 GCA_010029175.1 Synechococcaceae bacterium WB8_1B_136
ACCGGGTGCTGGCCATGGACCTGCACTCCGCCCAGATCCAGGGCTACTTCGACATCCCCTGCGACCACATCTACGGCTCTCCGGTGCTGGTGGACTACCTGGCCGGGCGGGACTTCGGCGACGTGGTGGTGGTGTCGCCCGACGTGGGCGGCGTGGCCCGGGCCCGCGCCTTCGCCAAGCAGATGAAGGACGCCCCCCTGGCGATCATCGACAAGCGCCGCTCCGGTCACAACGTGGCCGAGAGCCTCACGGTGATCGGCGATGTGGCCGGCAAGACGGCGATCCTGATCGACGACATGATCGACACCGGCGGCACCATCTGCGCCGGCGCCCGGCTGCTGCGGGAGCGGGGCGCCACCCGCGTGCTGGCCTGTGCCACCCACGCCGTGTTCTCGCCACCAGCGGTGGAGCGCCTCTCGGCGCCCGGCCTGTTCGAGGAGGTGATCGTCACCAACTCGATCCCCCTCGGCGAGGAGCGCCGCTTCCCGCAACTGCAGGTGCTGTCGGTGGCCAACATGCTCGGCGAGGCCATCTGGCGCATCCACGAGGAGAGCTCGGTGAGCTCGATGTTCCGCTGACCACGAATCCCCTGAACCACCCCTTCCCACTGCGGGTGCGTCTCAAGCGCGCCCTGCCGGCGCTGCTCACGCTGCTGGTCACCAGCGGCCTGCAGGCCCTGGGGGGTCTGGAGGCCCGCTCCGCCCCGAGGCGGGTGGGGGTGTGGCTCACCAACAGCCCCAGCCCGCTCTACTACGACCCAGCCCGCATCGACCGGGCGGTGGCGGAGCTGGCCGATGCCGGCTTCAACACCCTCTACCCGAACGTGTGGAGCCGCGGCACCACCTTCCACCGCAGCCGCTGGGCGCCGATGGAGCCCGCCCTGGCCCAGGCCAACCCCAACCTCGATCCGATCTGCCGCCTCACCGAGGCTGCCCACCGCAGGGGGCTCAAGGTGATCCCCTGGTTCGAATACGGGCTGATGGAACCGGCCCAGGCGGCCGTGGTGAGCCAGAACCCCGACTGGGTGCTGCAGAAACGCGATGGCAGCAGCGAGGTGCAGATGCATGGCAAGCCGATGGTGTGGCTGAATCCGGCCCACCCGGGGGTGCGGGAGCGCTTCATCGGCCTGATCGGCGAAATCGTGCAGCGCTGCGGCGTGGATGGCATCCAGCTCGACGACCACTTCGCCTGGCCCGTGGAGCTGGGCTACGACCGCTTCAGCCGCGCCCTGTTCCTCAAGGACACCGGTCGGGAGCCCCCCGACGACCCCACCGACCGCGCCTGGATGACCTGGCGGCGGCATCAGCTCAGCGGCCTGTTGCGGGAGCTGCGGGAGGCCCTCAAGCAGAGGGGCCAGGGCAGCCCCTATGTGAGCCTGTCCCCCGGGCCCTTCCGCTTTGCCTACAACCACTGGCTGCAGGACTGGGAGATCTGGGCCCTGGGCGGGCTGATCGAGGAGCTGGTGGTGCAGAACTACGCCTATTCGGTGCAGGGGTTTGCCAAGGACCTGCAGCAACCGGCCCTGGTGAAGGCCAACAGCTGGGGAATCCCGGTGGAGATCGGCCTGCTGGCAGGCTTTGGTGGTCGCACCACGCCGATCCCCACCCTGAGCGAGAAGGTGCGCCTGGCGGCCGATCGCGGCCACGGGGTGATCTACTTCTACTGGGAGGGGCTGTGGGGCATCCACGCCGGGCCGGAGGGCGGTGAGGCCCGCCAGCAGGGGCTGCGGCAGCTGCACAACAGCCTGTTCCCCGATCCCTATCCCCGGGCGGGCACCAGTGCCGCCAGCCCAGGCCGCTAGTCACCGCCTGGACTTAGTCCCCGTCGCTCGCCGTCCCCAGACACTGCCCCACCACCTCGGCGGTGTTGGCGGAGAGCGGCGCCGCCGCCAGCTGCTCGAGGGCTTCGTGCATGCGGGCGCTGCGCTGGGGGCCATAGCTCTGCCAGCGGCTGAACACCTTGGCCAGCCGGGAGGCCGTGATCGGGTTGCGCCGGTCGACGGCGGCGATCTGCTCGGCCATGAAGCGATAGCCGCCGCCATCGAGGGCATGGAACTGGGGCGCATTGCCGGCAAAGCCCCCCAGCACGGCCCGCAGGGAATTGGGAGCGGCGGGATCGAAGCGGGGATGCTCCAGCAGGCGGCGCACCCGATCCACCCCGTCGCCAAAGGGGGCTGAGGCCTCCAGGGCAAACCAGGCGTCCAGGATCACGGGTCGCTCCTGCCAGCGGTCGTGAAAGCTGGCCATGGCCGCCGCCCGCTCTGGCGTGTCGTGGCACTGCAGCGCCCGCAGGCCGGAACGGGCCAGGGTCATCGAAGGTCCGGCCACCGCGGCGGCGGCCTCGGCGCGGATGGCCCCATCGGCGGCGGCGGCCCGCCAGGCCCAGATCGTGCCGGTGAGCTGCCGATCGCCCACACCATCCGGCCAGGCCAGGCCCCACTGGGGGCGGCAGCGCTGCAGATTCTCCAGCAGCGGCTGCTCCAGGGCCGCGCCAAACCGGGCCTGCAGGTCGAGCAGCGCCTGGAACAGGGCCGGCGGATCGGCCTGCGCCCCCTCCGCCAGGGCCGCATCCTCCAACTCGGGCAAACCCGGCAGCGCCAGCAGCACGCTGCGATTGGCATCGCAGAGCCCCACCTCCAGCAGGATCCGCTCAAAGGCCGCCACCAGGCCCTCCTCCAGCTCTTCGCTGGGCTGTCCAGCCGCCCGCTGCAGCACCGCCTGACGCAGCAGGGTCTGGCCGGCATCCCAGCGGGCAAAGGGCTCGCTGTCGCAGGCCAGCAGGTGCAGCAGTTCGCTGCTGGAGCGCTCCAGCTGCAGGTTCACCGGCGCCGAGAACCCCCGCAGCAGCGACAGGGCCGGCGGGTGGCTGTGGGGCTCCAGGCCCTCGAAGCGCAGGGTCTGTTGCGGCTTGTCCATCACCAGCAGCCGGCTGCCCTGGCCCCAGGCGGGGGGCAGCACCGCCGCCGCGGCCTCCTCAGTGCTCTCCCCCGCCAGCCGCAGCGGCAGGGCATCGCCCGCCTGCCCCACCAGGCCCAGCACCAGGGGGATCACCAGCGGCTGCTTGTGGGGTTGTCCCGGGGTGGCCGGGGTGCTCTGGCTCAGGCTGAGGGTGAGGCTGCCGCTCTCACCATCCCAGTGGCGCTCGATCTGAAGCTGGGGGGTGCCCGCCTGGTGGTACCAGCGGCGGAACTGGGCGAAATCCACGCGGGGCAAGGGGGCGCCAGCGCCCCAGGCCTGCTCGGCGGCATCCTGCATCGCCTGCACGAAGTTCTCGCAGGTGGCGGCGGTGCCGTCGTAACGGCTCACATACAGAGCCATGCCGCGCATGAACGTCTCCTCCCCCAGCAGGGTGTGGAGGCAGCGGATCACCTCAGCCCCCTTCTCGTAGATCGTGGTGGTGTAGAAGTTGTCGATCGCCTGGTAGTGATCCGGCTGAATCGGGTGGGCCGTGGGGCCGGCATCCTCACGGAATTGGCTGTTGCGCAGCAGAGACACATCCTCGATGCGCTTCACCGCCGCCGAGTGCAGATCAGCGGTGAAGCAGGCATCGCGAAACACCGTGAGGCCCTCCTTGAGGGAGAGCTGGAACCAGTCGCGGCAGGTGATGCGGTTGCCGGTCCAGTTGTGGAAATACTCGTGGGCGATCACACTCTCGATCCGCTCCAGCTCCGCATCCGTGGCGGTTTCAGCATCCGCCAGCACCAGCTTCGAGTTGAAGATGTTGAGGCTCTTGTTCTCCATCGCGCCCATGTTGAAATGGCGCACCGCCACGATGTTGAACTCATCGAGGTCGTACTCCAGGCCATACACCCGCTCATCCCAGGCCATCGCGCGCTTCAGCGAGGCCATGGCATGGGCGGTGTAGGGAGCATCGCCTGGCTCCACGTGGATGCGCAGCTGCATGCTGCGGCCGCTGCGGGTGATGAATGGATCGCTCACCTCCTCCAGGCGGCCCGCCACCAGCGCGAACAGATAGGAGGGTTTCGGGAAGGGGTCGTCCCAGATGGCGTAATGGCGGGGGCTGGGCTCGGCGCCGGCGGCGTTGGGCTCCGCCGCCAGCGGGCCCGCCTCCACGCAGTTGCCGTTGCTGAGCAGCACCGGACAACTGGCGCGATCGGCCTCAAGGCGCACCCGGAAGGGACTGAGCAGGTCGGGGCGATCGGGGTGGAAGCTGATGCGGCGGAACCCCTCGGCCTCGCACTGGGTGGTGAACATCCCACCGCTCACATACAGCCCCTCCAGGGTGGTGTTGGTTTCGGGGTGGATGCGCACCCGGCTGCGGAGTTGAAAGGCCCGGGCCGGAGGTTGCGGCAGCACCAGCCGGCCCGGCTCCAGGCGATAGGCCTGCCTGGGCAGCTCCTCGCCATCGAGGGCCAGCGCCAGCAGCTCCAGCTCCTCACCCCGCAGGTCGAGCGGCCCGGGCACTGCGGCGGGATTCGGGCGGAAACTCAGCTCCGCCTCCACCAGGCTGTGGTCCGCGAACAGCTGCACCCGCAGCTCAGTGCGATCGATCAGATAGGGAGCCGGGCGGTAGTCGGCAAGGCGGACGGTGGCCATGGGGAGGAGAAGGGATCACCAGGGGGAACGGGCCCCCGGCCGGGGATCGCCCATCAGGCCGTGTGAGCCCTACTGCGCAGCCGGCTTGGCCGCTGGCTTGGCGGCCGGAGCAGCACCGCCGCCACCGCCGCGGTTCTGGAGAACGGCCTGCACCTTCTGCTTCACGTCGTCGGGCACTTCCTTGGGGCAGACCTCCACGGCGCCCAGCACGGCGGAGTTGATCGAGCCCTTGCGCAGTTCATCGATGCTGAGGGGCTTGGCGCCCACCTGGGCAATCACACCCCCGTGCTGACCCTGGATCACCTGGGCCAGGGTTTCACCGGCCACCGCCACCGCCTTGTCGAACTCGATGCCAGCGGCGCGGGAAATGCAGACGTTGAGCGCGGCGATGCGGGTGTAGAGACTCATGTCGGCCTCGGAGGCCGGGGCCGCCAGGGCGGACGCAGGGGCCAGCGCCAGGGCCAGGGGGAGCAGCAGGAGGCCGAGGCGGCCGGCGGTGGTGCGCACGCGGAAATCGATGGGTTTGGAGCTCAATCCTGCTCCACAACGGGGCAATTGTCTGCCAACAGGGGGCCGGCCCCCTCCAGGCGGATTTCGTGATGGATCTCCGCCAGCTCCAGGGCGCCGTCGCACCAGGAATAGATCGAGCGGGCCCGGAAGCGATCCTGGTCCACCAGGCGGATGTGCTCGAGGATGTCCCACTGCAGGTAGTGCGACTCGAACACCAGCTCGTGTTCGTCCACTTGGCGAATCTGGCTCTTGGTGGGGGAGCCGCAGAGATAGCCGCGGCTGCGCCGCAGCTGGTGGCCGCAGAGGGTGGCCTCCATCGAGCCCTCCCGCACATAGCGGGGCTTGATGGCGAAAAAGTCGTATTCCTTTTCCGGCCACCAGCTGAAGCGGTAGCGCGGCTCGGCTTCGATGGCGTCCTCGTAGGCCTCCACCCGCAGCAGCATGTCCACCCGCAGCACTTCATCGTCGGGGAAGAAATACTGACGCCGCGAGCGCCACAGCCCCAGGTTGCGGTTGAACCAACGGCGCAGGGTGGTGTCGAAACGGATGCGGCTGGCTGCGCTGCCGGTCAGCGTGGTGGTGGGCGGCACCCGCGTGGCCAGGTCCTTGTGATGGGTCACCAGCCAGAAACCCTCTCAACAACGACTCATCACAGTCGTCATAGCGGCGGCGCCGCAACCTGGCCAGAAACCATAGGGTGACTTGACATTTCACAGGGTCAAGAGCACCGGTGACCGCCGCTGGGGAGTTCGACCCCGCCGCTGAGCCCAAGGCCGCAGCCGAGCCCCAGGCCGCAGCCGAGGCCGCCGCTGCCCCTGAGGCTGCTGCAGAACCCAGGCAGCCCTCGCTCAGGCTGCGGGATGCCAGCCTGCGGAGCTCGGGGCTGGCGGATGCCGGCCTGCTGCCCCGCCGCCAGCTGAAGCTGCTGCTGCTGGCGGCCCCGCACCACCGCGCCACCCCCGACCTGCGGGGCCTGGTGACCTTCCTGGAACGGGAGGACTTCGGCTTCGACGTGAGCCTGGAGGTGATCGATCCGGCCAGTCGCCCGGAACTGCTGGAGCTGCATCGCCTGGTGGCCACTCCGGCGCTGATCAAGCTGGAACCCAGCCCCAAGCAGGTGTTCGCCGGCAACACCCTGCAGCAGCAGCTGCGCAACTGGCTGCCCCGCTGGCAGCAGGTGGAAGTGGTGAGCGGCCTGGGCATGAGCCTGCGGCCGCCGGAGAGCGATGGCAGCCGCACCCAGCGCGAACTGCAGCTGGAGGATCAGGTGCTGGTGCTGCGCCAGGAGAACGAGACCCTGATCGAGCGCCTGCGGGTGCAGGAGCGGCTGCTGCGCATGGTGGCCCACGAACTGCGCACGCCGCTCACGGCCTCGAAGCTGGCCCTGCAGAGCCTGAACCTCGGCCAGATCGACCAGGCCCGGTTCCGCGACGTGCTCGGCCGCCGGCTGGAGGACATCGAGCAGCTCTCGAAGGATCTGCTGGAGGTGGGCACCACCCGCTGGGAGGCCCTGTTCAACCCCCAGCGGCTGGCCCTGGGCCCCGTGGCGGCGGAGGCGATCCTGGAACTGGAGAAGCTGTGGGTGGGCCGCGGCCTGGAGCTGGTCACCGACATCCCCACCGACCTGCCGGATGTGAACGCCGATCAGCGGCGCATGCGCCAGGTGCTGCTCAACCTGCTGGAGAATGCCTTCAAGTACACCCCGGACGGGGGCCTGGTGAGCCTCACGATCCTGCACCGCACCAGCCAGTGGCTGCAGGTGAGCATCTGCGATTCGGGCCCCGGCATTCCCCGCGACGAACAGGAGCGGATCTTCCTGGAGCGGGTGCGCCTGCCCCAGACCTCCGCCACCACCTCAGGCTTCGGCGTTGGGCTGTCGGTGTGCCGGCGCATCACCGAAGTGCATGGCGGTCGGATCTGGGTGGTGTCTGAACCGGGGGAGGGCGCCTGCTTCCACTTCACGGTGCCGGTGTGGAACAGCCAGGGCAGCACCTGATCACGCTGCGGGCGCCGCTCAGATGTTGACGAAGGGTCCGTCGGACCCGTAAGGTCCATCTCAAGCCAAATCCGAGTCCAGGCCCCCATCGTCTAGAGGCCTAGGACACCTCCCTTTCACGGAGGCGACAGGGGTTCGAATCCCCTTGGGGGTACTTTAAATGAACTGCAATCCGTTGAAATCACTTCAACGGATTGCAGTTTTTTGAGCTTTATGGCTTTCAGCCTGAGCTTGTTTCGGTCACGCTCAATCCCACGGCTTGTGAAGCCGTATTTTTGTGGCCGTCTGCGGGGATCGGCTCAGGCCGAGGCGAGCATCAGGCCGGCGCGGCTCAATCAGCGCAATCGGCATGCCCACGCAACCCTGCACGGTGAGCTCGTAGAGCAGGGTGCTTCCAGCACCGTCGTGGCCGATCTGCCAGGCGCCATCAAAGCGCCGGAAATCGCCCTTGGTCATCACAAAGCTGAGCCGTTGCTGCTCGCGCTGTTCGGTGAGCTCCAGCTGCACCCGTGCCCGGAAGCGCAGGCCCATGAAGGTCTGGGCACCCTCCTGCTCCAGGCCCACCACGTTCCCCCGGCGCCACAGCTGCCGCGAGCTCTGCAGGTTGGGGATGAAGCGGCTGAGGTTGTCGTAGTCGGTGAGCACCGCCCACAGCCAGTGGGGGTCAAGATCCAGCCGCAGTTGCACCGCCAATCGCCGCACCCCAGCGGGCAGGCGCTCCATGTCCTGCTGGATGGTGTCGAGGGAGCAGCTGGCCTCCACCGCGCTCAACCGACCGGTGCCAAGGGCCACACCACCGGGACGGTTACCAAGAAGTGCCGAAAGCTGCGACAAGACGTGACAGAACCGCGCGGACGATCTCGATGGCTCAACCTAGCTCCGAAACCAGGGGGGTGGCAGGCCCGAGCCTGGGGAACTGAAATCTGTGGTAATTGCCTATGATCTCGCCGTCTCCGGGGCCCCTGATCCGATGCGTGTTTCCACTGCCTCCACAAACCGCAGCGATTCCCGCATGTTCACCGTGGTGGTTCAGGGGTACGGATCCGCCAGCCCGCGCACGGCCGAGCGGACCCTCGCCGTGGCGTTCACCCGCCTGCAGTCGCTGATGCAATCCATCAGCCAACTGGGCGGGAAGGTGATCTCCGTCACCCCATCGTCTGAGGCCTCCGCAGCGCCGGCCGCTGCCCAACCCGCTCCAGCCCCCCAGGCCATCCCCGCACCCTCCCGAACCGCTGCCGCCGTGTCCCACGCCGACGTTCCCGTCAACCTCTACAAGCCGAAGGATCCGTTCATCGGCACCGTCACCGAGAACTACAGCCTGCTGGCTGAGGGTGCCATCGGCCGGGTGAACCACATCACCTTCGACCTCAGCGGTGGCGATCCTCAACTGCACTACGTGGAGGGCCAGAGCATCGGCATCATTCCCGATGGTGAGGATGCCAACGGCAAGCCCCACAAGCTGCGCCTCTATTCCATCGCCAGCACCCGCCACGGCGACAACATGGCCGGCAACACCGTGTCGCTGTGCGTGCGCCAGCTGCAATACGAGAAGGATGGCGAAACGATCAACGGCGTGTGCTCCACCTTCCTCTGCGACATCGAACCCGGCGCCAAGGTGAAAATCACCGGCCCCGTGGGCAAGGAGATGCTCCTGCCTGCCGATGAGGACGCCAACATCATCATGCTGGCCACCGGCACCGGCATCGCCCCGATGCGCACCTACCTGCGCCGCATGTTCGAGCCGGCGGAACGGGAGAAGAACGGCTGGCACTTCAAGGGCAAGGCCTGGCTGTTCATGGGCGCCCCCACCACCGCCAACCTGCTCTACGACGCCGACTTCAACCACTACCAGAGCCAGTTCCCCGACAACTTCCGCTACACCAAGGCCATCAGCCGCGAACAGCAGAACGAGAAAGGTGGTCGCATGTACATCCAGGATCGGGTGAGCGAACACGCCGATGAGATCTTCGCCATGATCGAAGATCCCAAAACCCACGTGTACATGTGCGGCCTGCGGGGCATGGAGCCCGGCATCGACGAGGCCATGACTGCCGCCGCCGCCGCCAAGGGGCTGAACTGGGCCGAACTGCGCCCGCAGCTCAAGAAGGCCGAGCGCTGGCACGTGGAAACCTACTGATCGCCCTTCGCCGGCATCACTCTGTCAGGGCCCGCCCACCGGCGGGCTTTTTTGTTGCCTGGCCATGCGGATGGGCGCCGGCCTCGTTAAACCAGGGGCACGCATGCAAGCGCCATGGCCGCCACCCAGACCAATCCCCTGCGCGTGGGCCTCCGCCAGGAGCGGGTGATTCCCCCCCAGTGCCTGGTGATCTTCGGCGCCAGTGGCGATCTCACCCACCGCAAGCTGATTCCGGCACTGTTCGAACTGTTCCGCCAGCGGCGCCTGCCCTCGGAATTCGCCGTGCTGGGCTGCGCTCGCCGCCCCTGGAGCGATGAGGAGTTCCGCAGCCGCATGGCCGAGGCCCTCTCCGCCGAGGTGGAACAGCACCAGAGCGCCTGGCAGCAGTTCGCCAACTGCCTGTTCTACGAGCCGGTGGACCTGCAGCAACCGGACGACGTGGTGCGGCTCGGCACCCGCCTGGAGGCGATTGATCGGCTGAAGGCCACGCGCGGCAATCGCACCTTCTACCTCTCGGTGTCGCCCGCCTTTTACGGCAGCGGCTGCCGCTCCCTGGCGGCGGCGGGCCTACTCAAGGATTCCGCCCGCAGCCGGGTGGTGATCGAGAAGCCCTTCGGCACCGACTACGCCAGTGCCGAGCAGCTGAACCGGGTGGTGCAGAGCTGCGCCCAGGAAAACCAGATCTTCCGCATCGACCACTACCTGGGCAAGGAAACGGTTCAGAACATCCTGGTGCTGCGGTTTGCCAACGCGATTTTTGAGCCGATCTGGAATCGCAACTACATCGCCAATGTGCAGATCACCGCGGCGGAAACCGTGGGAGTGGAGGAGCGGGCCGGCTACTACGAGACCAGCGGCGCCCTGCGGGACATGGTGCAGAACCATCTCACCCAGATGCTGGCCCTCACCACCATGGAGGCCCCGGGCCGCTTCGACCCCGAGGCGATCCGCAACGAGAAGGCCAAGGTGCTGCAGGCGGCACGCCTGGCCAATGAGGATGAACCCTGGACCTGCTGCGTGCGCGGTCAGTACGGCCGTGGCGGCAGCCCGGCCATGCCGCTGGCGGGCTACCGGGAAGAGCCGGGGGTGAATCCCGACAGCACCACGGAAACCTATGTGGCGATGAAGCTGTTCATCGACAACTGGCGCTGGCAGGGGGTGCCCTTCTATCTGCGCACCGGCAAGCGGCTGCCCAAGCGCCTCAGCGAGGTGGTGCTCACCTTCCGGGAGGCGCCGGTGCACCTGTTCGACGCCGCCGGCGGCAGCCCCACCGCCAACCAGTTGATCCTGCGCATCCAACCCGATGAGGGGGCCGGCTTCGTGTTCGAGGTGAAGGCACCGGGCTCGGGCATGCGCAGCCGACCGGTGGACATGCACTTCAGCTACGACGAGAGCTTCGGCGAACCCTCCGATGAGGGCTATGTGCGCCTGCTGGCGGACGCCATGCTCGGGGATCCCACCCTGTTCACCCGCAGCGACGAGGTGGAGGCCGCCTGGCGCCTGTACACCCCCCTGCTGCAGCTGATCGAGGACGCCCCCCGCCAGCTGCCGATCCACGCCTATGAGGCCGGCACCTGGGGCCCCGGCGCCGCCGACAACCTGCTGGCCGACGACGGCCTGCTCTGGCGCCGTCCCTAGAGCCTGAACCCACCGATCGCCATCCCTTCGCCGCCCTTCGCCGTTCCATCCGCCATGGCTCCCCAGCTCACCCTTCAGGCCCCGCTCGAGCTGCCCCCCAGCGAGGTGCCCGGCTATCTCAACCAGCTCTGGAGCGAAGGTCTGCATCACTCCAGCGGTGCCGCCACCTTCACCCTGCTGGTGTGGGAACCCTCCTGGCTGCAGCAACAGCTGATCCGCACCGGTCGCCTGGATGGCCCCCTCAGCGGGCTGCTCAACGAGGAGCTGCTGGAGGCGGCCCGCAGGGCCAGTGCCGATCTGGGGCTGGCCACCAGCACCGCGCCGATGGCTCCCGAGCTGGCCTGGAGCCTGGGGCAGCAACCGGGCAGCCACAGCGCCGACGACCTGCGCGGCCAGTTCGTGGATCGCGCCATCAGCGCCCACCGGCCGCGGCGGCTGATCACCCTGGCCCCCACCCTGGCGCCGGATCGCCCCCTCGAAACCCTCGTGGCGGCCTATTGCCCCCTGCCGGAGGAGCGGGGTGCCAGCGAGGACGCCTGCGGCGACGTGGTGGTGTTGCGCGGTGGCATGGGCGCCATCCAGCAGGGGCTGGGGATGTTGCAGCACCTGATCACGGCAGACCTGCCCTGCTGGGTGTGGTGGAACGGCTCCATGGATGAATCCCCAGACCTGATGGAGGCCCTTGCGCCTCCGCCGCGACGTCTGGTGGTGGACAGCTCCATCGGCCAGCCGCGCCGCTGCCTGGACCTGCTGGTGGATCGGATCGAAACCGGCCAGTCGGTGAACGACCTCAACTGGTTGCGACTGCGCAGCTGGCGCGAATCCCTGGCCATGGTGTTCGATCCCCCCAGCCGCCAGAGCGCCCTGGATCGGGTGGTGCAGCTCGACATCGACGTGGAGGGTGATCACCCGGTGAAGGGCCTGCTGCTGGCGGCCTGGATCGCCGATCGGCTCGGCTGGCACCTGCAGAGCAGCTACTGGATGCCGGCCCAGCCAGGCGGCAGCAACGCCAACGGCCGCGGCATCGGGGCCGAGTTCCAGCGGGACGACGGCGAGAGCGTGCAGTTCCGCTTGATGCCGGTGCCGGTGGGCATCAGCAAGACCCACCCCGGAGCCCTGGTGGGCCTGCGGCTGATCTGTGCGCCGCCGGGCCAGGCTCCCCTCTGCGTGATCCTCTGCTCGGAGTCGGGCGGCTGCATGCGCCTGGAGGCCGGTGGCATGGCCTCGATGGAGCTGGCGGAGGAGGTGGTTCCCCTGCCCAACGAGAGCGAGGAGATGGAGATGGCGCGCCTGCTGGGGGGCGGCCACGACAGCACCAACCCGTTGCTGGCGGCGGCGGCGCCGCTGGCTGCCAAGCTGCTGCCCAACTGAGCCGCGGCATCGGGCCGCCCCCTGAGCCATGGCCTGCCTGATCGCCGCCCCGGCCAGCGGCAGCGGCAAGACCCTGGTGAGCCTGGCGCTCACGGCCCTGGCCCGCCGCCGCGGCCAGACGATCCAGACCTTCAAGGTGGGGCCCGACTACCTCGACCCCCAGCTCCTGGGCGCCGTGGGCGGTCGCCCCTGCCGCAACCTCGACCCGCTGCTCTGCGGCGAGGCGTGGCTGGAGCGCAGCTTCCAGGGCTATGGCGCCAGGGCGGAGCTGGCCCTGGTGGAGGGGGTGATGGGGCTGTTCGATGGCCGGGGCCCCGGCAGTGAGGGCAGCTCCGCGGCAGTGGCCGCCCAGCTGCAGCTGCCGGTGGTGCTGGTGGTGGAGGCCAGCCGCCAGGCGGGGTCGCTGGCCGCGCTGGTGCGGGGCTTCCGCGACCATCAGCCGGGTCTGCCCTTTGCCGGCGTGGTGCTGAACGGCGTGGGCAGCGCGCGCCACCACGCGCTGTTGCAGGAAGCCCTGGCCAGCATCGCCATGCCGCTGCTGGGGGCCCTGCCGCGGCACGACAGCCTCTGCCTGCCCTCACGCCACCTGGGACTGCTGCCGGCCCACGAACTCACCGATCTGGAGCAGCGGCAGGGCGCCTGGGCCGACCTGGCGGAGCGGCACCTGGATCTGGAGCGGCTGTGGCCACTGCTGGCGGCGCCCGCAGGCCCAGCCGATGGCCTCGAGCCGATTCCCTGGTGCCTGCAGGCGCACCCCGCCGCCCGGGGGCGGCGGGGGCCCGTTGCCATCGCCATCGCCTCCGATGCGGCCTTCCACTTCCGCTACCCGGAGGCCGGGGAACTGCTCACGGCCCATGGGCTCAACCTGGTGCCCTGGTCGCCCCTGGCCGATGAACCCTTGCCGCCGGAGTGCCGGGGTGTGATCCTGCCCGGGGGCTACCCGGAACTGCACGCGGCCCAACTGGCGGCCAGCCACCGCAGCCGCAGGGCCATCGCCGCCGCCGCCGCCGCCGGCC
>RGNC01000046.1 GCA_010029175.1 Synechococcaceae bacterium WB8_1B_136
GGGCACCCTGATCTACAACCCCACCCTGATGGCGGTGAGGGGCAACTACGACCAGGTGAACCGTCTTTGCTCCGAGGTGGCCAACACCTACGGCTGGGGCTTCGTGAACATCAACCTGCGCCCCTATTACTCCGAGGGCTCCAAAACCCTGGGCTATGAGGTGATCGAGCAGCTGGGCTGGCAACTGCCCGACCACATCGTGGCGCCCCTGGCCTCCGGCTCCCTGTTCACCAAAATCCGCAAGGGCTTTGATGAGTTCATCAAGGTGGGCCTGGTGGATGAGAAGGCGGTGCGGTTCAGCGGCGCCCAGGCCGAGGGCTGCAGCCCCATCGCCCAGGCCTTCGCCGAGGGGCGCGACTTCATCACGCCGGTGAAGCCCAACACCATCGCCAAGTCGATTGCCATCGGCAACCCGGCCGACGGCCCCTACGCCATCGACATCGCCAACCGCACCGGCGGCAGCATTGCCGCCGTGAGTGATGCGGAGATCATCGAGGGCATCAAGCTGCTGGCGGAAACCGAGGGCGTGTTCACCGAAACCGCCGGCGGCACCACCATCGCCGTACTCAAGAAGCTGCTGGAACAGGGCAAGATCAATCCCGATGAAACCACCGTGGCCTACATCACCGGCAACGGCCTGAAGACCACCGAGGCCGTGGCCTCCGCCATCGGCGAGCCCTATTTGATCGAAGCCCAGCTCGACAGTTTCAACGCCGCCTGGCAACAGGCCCAGGCCGCCCATGGGGCGGCCGTGGGCGGCTGAGGCCCTCACAGAGCCTGCCACCGAGCACCGATCCCGCAGCGTTCCACCGTTCCCCGTTTTCCCCCCATGGCCGTTCAGGTTCTGATCCCCACTCCCCTGCAGAAATTCACCAACGACGAGGCTGCTGTGGAGCTCGAAGCCAGCAGCGTGGATGGCCTGATCGATGCTCTCGATGGCCGCTACCCGGGCCTCAAGGCCCGCCTTTGTGATGAAGCCGGCAAGCTGCGTCGCTTCCTGAATGTGTATGTAAACAGCGAGGACATCCGTTTCCTCGACAACCAGGCCACCAGCCTCAACGACGGCGACGAAGTGAGCATCGTGCCCGCCGTGGCCGGCGGCTGAAGGCGTCCATCGCGGGCACTGGCGGCGATTCGGTAACGGATCCGGCAGCCCCCAGGGGAAGCAAGCGGCTCAATAGGCTCACCCCCATCCCAGCAACGATCGGTAGGAGGCAGACGGCATGACCCAGACCCCTGAGCGTCAGCAAACCGCCAGCAAAGCCCTGCTGTTCGATTACCGCCAGGCGGCCAACCCCGTCCGGGCTGGGCTCACTGAACCGATTCCCTACCGCTGCTGGGGCCCCGAACTGCACAGCAGTGGCCCCAGTGCGATCCTGCCGCTGGATCTCAGCAGCGAGCTCGGGGTGAGCGGCCCGGCCACCAGCCCTGGCCTGGCGGCCCATTTCATCCGCATCGCTGCCGGTGAAGGGGTGAAGGCCGCTGCCGAGGCCAGCAGCGCGCTGTTCTATGTGCTCTCCGGCGCCGGCAGCTGCCAGCAGGCCGCCGAAGCCAGCACTCCGGCCGTCGACCTGCACTGGCAGGCCGGTGATCTGTTCGTGCTGCCGTCAGGGGGCGCCCCACTGCTGCACGCCGAAGCCGACAGCGTTCTCTACTGGGTGCACGACGCGCCCCTGCTGCGCTACCTCGGCGTTGCCCCCCGCACGCCACGCTTCGAGGCCACCCACTACCCCGCAGCCTGGCTGCGGCAGGAACTGCAGGATCTGGCCGCCGACCCCAGCAGCGCCCGCAGCAATCGCCTCAGCCTGCTGCTGGCCAACCGCGATCTACCCGCCACCCGCACCGTGACCCATGTGCTGTGGGCCATGTTCGGCCTGGTGCCCGCCGGCGCCATCCAGCCCCCCCATCGCCACCAATCGGTGGCCCTGGATCTGATCATCGACTGCCAGCCCGGCTGCTACACGCTGGCGGGCACCGAGCTCAATGCCGATGGCACGATCCGCAACCCGCAGCGGATCGACTGGCAAGCCGGTGGTGCCTTCATCACACCGCCCGGCCACTGGCACGCCCACGTGAACGAGAGCGACCACACCGCCTGGCTGCTGCCGGTCCAGGATGCCGGTCTGCAGACCTACCTGCGCAGCCTGGATATTCGCTTCGCGGGCTGAAACGCACCGCACCGCGGCCTGGCAGGGATCAGCCATGGTTTCACGCTCGATCAACAGGTTCACCAGCGCATCCATCAGCGTCCGGCGCGGACGCAGCAGCTGCACCGCCTGATCCAGGGCCTCGCGGGCCAGCTGCTGCACCTGTGCATCGATGCGGTTGCCGGTTTCACGGGAATAATGCGGTTCAGAGCGCAGCCAGTCGCGGCCGAGGAACACCTCGCCGGCATCGGCCTCCAGGGCCAACGGCCCCAGGGGGGAGAAGCCGTAGCGGGTCACCATTTCCCTCGACACGCGTGACACCAGCTCCAGATCACTGGAGGCCCCCTGGGTGATTTCACTGGGACCGAACACCACGAGCTCGGCCGCCCGACCGCCCATGGCCACCACCATCCGGGCCCGCAGATAGGCCTTGCTGATCAGACCGGAATCGAGCACCTCCTCATCGGGCATGGTGCGGGCGAAGCCGCCGATGCCACCGGCCCTGGGCAGCAGGGTCACCTTGTCCAGCTTGTCCGCCGCCGGCAGCAACGTGGTGATCAGGGCATGGCCCACCTCGTGATAGGCGATCAGGCGTTTTTTGGCGCTGTCCTGCAATGGTGCGGCCGTGAGGCCCATGGTGATGCGCTCGAGGGCATCGCTGAGGGCCTGGTCGTCGATGGTGGCGCGATCACGCCGGGCCGTGAGGATGGCCGCTTCATTGAGCAGATTGGAGAGATCGGCTCCGGAAAACCCCGGCGTGCGCCGGGCCCAGTCGGACAGGCAGACCTCGGGATCGAGAGGGCGACTGCGGGCATGCACCGAGAGGATCGCCTCCCGCCCCTGGCGATCGGGGAGATCCACATGGATCTGCCGATCAAAGCGGCCCGGACGCATCAGGGCGGCATCGAGCACATCCGGGCGATTGGTGGCCGCCAACAGAATCACCCCCGAGTTCTCCTCGAAGCCATCCATCTCGGTGAGCAGCTGGTTGAGGGTCTGCTCCCGCTCATCGTTGCCGCCGCCGATGCCGGCGCCACGCTGGCGACCCACCGCATCGATCTCATCGATGAAAATGATGCAGGGCGCCTTCTCCTTCGCCTTGCGGAACAGATCGCGCACGCGGCTGGCTCCCACGCCCACGAACAACTCCACAAACTCCGAGGCGGCCATGGAGAAGAAGGGCACCCCAGCCTCGCCCGCAATCGCCTTGGCCAGCAGGGTCTTGCCGGTGCCGGGGGGGCCCACCAGCAGCACCCCCTTCGGGATCTTCGCGCCCACGGCGGTGAAGCGCTCCGGCTGCTTGAGGAAGGTGACCACCTCCTGGAGCTCCTGCTTGGCCTCGTTGATGCCAGCCACATCCTCGAAACGCACGCTCACCGCCCCTTCGGGCTGCATGCGCGCCTTGGTGAGGCCAAAGCCCATGGCCCTGTTGGCCACCTGGGCAGAGCGGCGAATCAGCAGAGCCAGGCCACCGAACAGCAGCAACAGCAGCAGGATGTTCACAGCCAGGGCCGCACTGGCCTCGTCCTTGCGGTCGTCGCGAACCGTGAGCGGCACCCGGGCCTCCTGGGCAGTGCGCAGCAGCAGCTGATCGTTGCTGAACACCGCAACCTGCTGCTTGCGACCATCCGGGTAGGTGATCGTCAGCTCACGGCGCGCTGGAGAGAGTTCCAGCTCCTTGATCTTGCCGCCGCGAAGCTGCTGAAGCAGCTGGCTGTAACTGGGGGCTGGGGGTCTGGAGAGCCCCAGATCTCCAAGCAGTGGCGAGCGATCGGGGGAGCGGTCGGAAGCGCGGTTACCGGCTGGGGTAGGGCCGGGTTGAACACCGTTGCTCACAGGGATCTGCCAGTGGGAAGAGCTTAGCGATTTGACGAAAGGAAGGGCGGCAGCAGATGATCTTGGTTTGGCTGAAAGCGAGCGGGATGGCTGTTCCCAAGAAGAAAACCTCCAAGGGCAAGCGCAACCAGCGCCACGCCACCTGGAAAGGCAAGGCGGCCGTGGCCGCGCAGAAGGCCCTCTCCATCGGCAAGGCCGTGCTCAGCGGCAGGGCCCAGGGCTTCGTCTACCCCGTGTCCGAGGACGAGGGCGACGAGGACTGAGCTCCTCCCATCCGCTCCAGATGCCTGACGGCATCGGCGCCGCTCCCCTCCCAGAGGCTGCGGCGCCGCCCATCCAGCACCCGAACCAGATCCGCCCGTTGCACCAACGGCCACTGGTAAAGCCGGGGCGGCAACGAGCAGAGGCTGGAACGCACCAGTGGATCCAGCTGCTGGGCGCTCATCCAGCCGCCACCGCTTGAACGCTGGCGGGCCTCGGCCTGGAAGCGCCAGCGCCGCGGCAGGTCCCAGCGGCTGGGCCAGAGCATCACCAGCTCCGTCAGCTGCCGCCAGAGCGGGCCATAGGCGCTGAGGGCGCGGTTCCAACGGGGAAGCCAGCTCCACTCCTCGGCGGAGAGCTCAGCCCGCTCCGGCCACCGCAGCGATTCCCGCGCGCCAAAGGCGCTTGGAGGCAGGGGTTCACAGGCCACCAGCCAGCCTTCCAGCACCAGCGCCTGGGCCGGTCCCTGCCAGTCGGCGGTGCGATCCCCTTGACCCTGCCGGAGGGTTTTATCGAAGCGGGGAAGCGTGAGCCAGTCGCCGCGGGCGCCCCTGCGCCATGCGCTGATGGCAGCCGCCAGCCGCTCGGGCTCGTGACTGCCCGGGGGCACGCGGTTCACACCAAACGGATTGCCGGCCATCGCCTCCAATCGACGCTGCCAGGGCAGGTAGGCATCGTCGATCGAGACCACCGCCAGAGCCAGCCCCTCGGCGCTGAAGCGTTGCTGCAGGTGCCTGGCGAAGGTGCTCTTGCCAGCACCCACGGGAGCATTGAGGCCGATCACCGGACGCTCCCCGCGGCCGATGCGATCCGCCGCCAGCCGCAACAGGTGCTGTTCCAGCATCAGGACCCCAGTTTGAAGGCCTCAAGCACCACGGCATAGACCAGGCCGATGCGCAGGTTGTCGGCCATCAGCCAGCCCAGGCCAGGCTCGGCGGCCACCACCCGGGTGCGCAACCGCACCACCACCTCCAGCAGCACAAGCAACACCAGCACCACCAGCGGTCGCTCCCCCACCCGCTGATACCAGTAGGCCGTGAGGTTCTGTCCGCAGAAGAAGCCGAACAGCAGCGCCAGCAGGCCCAGGCTGCGGCGGCGCCAGTTGCCCCGCAACCCCCCGAACAGTCCGCCGGCCAGCTGGCGCTGCAGCCGCTCGAAGCGGGTGGCCTGAACAGGCAGGCGGGTCATGGCGAGGGCAACAACTGCTGCAGATAGGAGAGCGTGATGCAGCCGGTGGGGCAAGCGGGGCCGCGGATCAGGCGGCAGGGCTGGTCCGGCTCTCCCAGGCCGTCACTCACGGCGTTGGCGGCGGCGAAGGCGTGATCAGGCTCATGGGCACTGGAGACGCTCCGGGCGGCGAGCACAGGAAGCCCTGCGGCCCGGGCCGCCGCCACACCGTTGGCAGAGTCTTCAATCGCCACAGCCCGCTCCGCGGGGCAGCCCAGCTGCTCCAGGGCGCGCCGGTAGCCCTCCGGATCGGGCTTCTTGCAGGCCACATCCTCCCCGCAGACCCAGAAGGCGAAAACCTCCGCGGGCAGCAGCGGCGGCACCAGGGCCGCCACCAGAGCCGCCACGGCACTGCGGCCGCTGGTGGTCACGATGGCCTGGGGAATGCCCGCCTGGGCCGCAGCGGTGAGGAGCCGCCGCACCCCTGGCCTGGGCCGGATCGCTCCGCCCTGCAGCAGCGCGGCGTAATGACGCTGCTTGGCGGCCTGCAAGGCCACGAGCCGATCGGCTGCCGGGGCGCGTCCCTCCACCTGCTCCAGGAAGTGGGCCATGCGCTCGCGACCACCGCTGATGCGCAACAGCTCCAAGTAGGTGGAGCGATCCCAGCGCCAGGGCAGCTGGGCATCAGCAAAGGCGCGATTGAACGCCTGGCGGTGGCCGTCGAGCTCCGTCTCCGCCAGGGTTCCATCCACATCCCAGAGCAGGGCGGCGGGCAAGCCTGGGGGAGGGGTGCGGGCCATGAACGGGAGATTAAGCCGATCCCCGGGGCCCGTTTCCGCCGCAGAATTGGCCCAGTTGCCACCGCCGCGTTGCTCCCCCAGCCCCCCGAGCAACGCTGGCAACTGCCCAGCCCCGTGGCACGCCAGGCAGAGCTGGGGGATCTCGGGCTGTGTGAACCCCTGCTGGCGGTGCTGCAACGGCGCGGCCACAGCAGCCGCGGAGCGATCGAGGCCCTGCTGAGCCCTGCTCCGGCGCCGGAGCCAACAGAGCATTTCGGCGATCTCAAACGCGCCGTGCGGCGGTTGCAGAAGGCCTGCAAGGGCGGGGAGGCCGTGGCCATCTGCGGCGACTACGACGCCGATGGCATGACCAGCACCGCCCTGCTGGTGGGGGTGTTGCAGCGGCTTGGCGCCGCTCCGGTGGCCGCCATCCCCAGCCGCCAGGACGACGGCTACGGCCTCAACCGCTCCATGGTGGAGCGGTTGGCGCAACAGGGCATCCGCCTGCTGGTGACGGTGGACAACGGCGTCGCGGCCCGCGAGGCCCTGGAGCGGGCGCAGGAGCTGAAGCTCGATGTGCTGCTCACCGATCACCACACCCTGCCGGCGGAGCCCCCCCCCTGCCTGGCGTTGCTGCATCCGGCCTGCACGCCGGAGGGCTCGCCCTACCGCGGCCTGGCGGGGGTGGGTCTGGCCTACGTGCTCGCCCAGGCCCTGGCCCTGGCCTGCAAATCCCACCAGGGGCTGGCCATGGCCCTGGATCTGTTCTGCATCGGCACCATCGCCGACATGGCCCCCCTGGAGGGGGTGAACCGCCGCTGGCTGATGGATGGGCTGCCGCGACTGAAATCCAGCCCCTTGCCAGGGCTGCAGGCGCTTCAACAACTAGCCGGCATCGAGGAGGGCCCCCTGGATGCGGGCGTGGTGGGCTTCCAGATCGCCCCCCGCATCAATGCCGTGGGCCGCCTCGGTGATCCCACCCTGGTGGTGGAGCTGCTCACCACCGACAGCCAGGAGCGAGCCCAGGAGCTGGCCCGCGAGTGCGAGGCCCTCAACCGCCAGCGGCGCGAGCTCTGTGATGCCATCGAGGCCGAGGCCACAGCCCTGGTGGAAGCCGATGGCGACCAGCGCAGCCCGTTTCTGTTGCTGGCCCAGAGCCACTGGCACCACGGGGTGATCGGCATCGTGGCGGCACGGCTGGTGGAGCGCTTCGGCCTGCCGGTGGCCCTGCTGGCCAGCGAGGGCAACGGGCAGTTGCGGGCCTCCGTGCGCGCGCCGCGGGGCTTTGCCGTGGATGCGGCGCTGCAGCACTGCGGCCACCTGCTGGAGCGCCACGGGGGACACCCGGCGGCGGGAGGATTCACCGTGCGAGCGGAGCGGGTGGCGGAGCTGCAGCAGGCCCTCAACCAGCTGGCCTCCAGCTGGTTGGAGCAGCGGGGCCCGGGGGTGCTGGTGGAACCGGAGGCGCTGCTGCAGCTGGAGCAGATCGACCGCGACCTCTGGCAGCAGCTGCAGCGGCTGGAGCCCTTCGGCAGCGGCCACCCGGCGCCGGTGTTCTGGAGCAGTCGCTGCCGCGTGATCCAGCAGCGGGAGCTGCGCGGCGGCCACCTGCAGCTCACCCTGCGCCAGGGGAGCACCGACGTGCGGGCCATCGCCTGGCGCTGGCAGGGGAGCTGGACGCTGCCGGAGCAGGTGGATGTGGCCTACCGGCTGCGCCTCAACCGCTGGCAGGGGGAGGAGCGACTGCAGCTGGAGCTGGTGGCCCTGCGGGGCAGCGCCGGCGACGGGATCCGGCTGCAGCGGCGCGCGCGCACCTACTGGGTGAGCCTGGAGGGCGAAGAGCTGGTGATTCGCAACGCCGCCGGGGATGAACTGCGCGGCACTGCCAGCGGCAGCATGAACCACCCCGCGGCCGACCACCCCTACCTGAAAACCCTCATGCAGGACGCCGCCATGGCCCTGGGACTGACGGCCTGAGCAGCAGGGGCCGGAGCTCCGCTGGGCTGAGCAGCAGCAGAAAGCCCCGCAACCACCCGGTGGAGTGGCAGCGGGGCTGACAGGGGCTGGGGCGCAGATCCAGCGGGCGAATCGCCCTGGACGATCTCCCTCGAATCAGAGGGCGCCGCGGCGATAGAAGAGGATGAAGATCACTGCCGGGCCGGCAATGGTGATCAGGAAGAGAGCAGCGAAGTTGGCGATCAGATGGAAGTCGATTCCCATGGGAGAACGGCGCAGCGGCTGCACATGTCAGTTCAAAGCCTACGGGCCGCCGGTGCCCGCCCCCCCCTCCCCGGCGCCGCTCTGTGACGGCTTGTCACAGCCCCGGAGCCAGCGGCCATGAGCGACAGAACCCTTCACTGGCGCTGCATCAGCGGCTGCGGCTCCTGCTGCCGCCTCGACCCCGGCGAACGGCAGGAGGCGCTGGATGCCCTGAATGCCGAGCAGCAACAGCTTTACCTCTCGATGGTGGGCCCCGACGGCTGGTGCATCCACTACGACACGGGGTCGTGCAGCTGCCGGATCTATGAGGAGCGGCCGATGTTCTGCCGGGTGGAGAACCTGGCGACCCTGTTCCAGGTGCCCAGCGAGGAGGCCAACGCCTTTGCGATTGCCTGCTGCCGCCAGCAGATTCGCAGCGAACACGGCGGGCGTGGCATGGTGATGCGACGCTTCGAGCAGGCGATCCGCCAACCACCCCGCTGATGGCCGGAGCACCCGACACTCCCTCCCCAGACAACCCGGCTCCAGAGGTTGCTGCCCCCGCAGCCGTCAGTGGCAGTTTCGGAGCCGTGTTCCTCACCACGTTCACCACGGTGTTTCTGGCGGAACTGGGGGACAAGACCCAATTAGCCGCCCTGCTGCTCTCGGCGGAGTCGGGGAGGCCGGTGCTGGTGTTCATCGGGGCCTCCCTGGCCCTGATCAGCTCCAGCCTGGTGGGGGTGATCCTCGGGCGCTGGCTCTCACGGGTGATGCCCCCGCAGCAACTGGAGCGGCTGGCCGGCATCCTGATGATCGGCCTCGGGCTGTGGCTGGGCCGCCAGGCCGCGGTGACCATGCTTCCCCTCACCTAAATCCGCCGATGCAGCTGCCACTCTTGGCCTCCACCTTCGCCACGGTGTTTCTGGCGGAACTGGGCGATAAAACCCAGCTGGCGATTGTCACCATCAGCGGCACATCCAGCCGCAGCGGCGCCGTGTTCGCCGGCAGCGCCAGCGCCCTGGTGCTGGCCAGCCTGCTGGGGGCAGGGGCCGGTGGGTCCCTCTCAGCGGTGATCCCCGCCAACGCCCTGCAGCTGGCCGCCTCGATTGGCTTCCTGGTGATCGGCATCAGGCTGGTGGTCAAGGCCGGTCAGGGCGAGGCTGCAGCACCTGAAGCGCAGCCGGCGGCGGACGAGGCGACCACCACTCCCTAGAGTTCAGGGGCTTGATTCCAGGCACAGGGCGTTGGCCGTCCTGTGCTGCGGGGATCCAACGCGCAATCCAGGGGCGTCCCGCTCCGCCTGAGCCCCAACCCAGCCGACTGCGTCACTTGTCTTCGTCCACCTCCATGAAGTTCACGGTCGCCGACCTGATCGAGCAGCTCCCCTCCGAGCAGCAGCTCAGCATCACCAAACTGGAAAAGGCCCTCGGGCTCACGACCAAAGCCGATAAACAGCAGTTGCGGATCGCCCTCACCGGCCTGGTGCGGGTGGGAGTGCTGCAGGAAACCGACGACGGCATCGGCCGGGTGGACGACGACGGCCTGATCGAGGCGAGGCTGCGCTGCAGCAGCAAGGGCTTCTGCTTCGCCCTGCGGGAAGACGGCGGCGAGGACATCTACATCCGTGACAACCAGCTGAACCACGCCTGGAACGGGGATCGGGTGCTGGTGCGCGTGACCCGCGAGGGAGGCCGCCGCCGCTCCCCCGAGGGTGGCGTTCAGTGCATTCTCGAGCGCAGCACCACCAGCCTGCTGGCGCAGGTGGAGCAGCAGAACGAGCGCCTGGTGGCGGTTCCCCTCGACGACCGGTTGCTGGCCGCCGTGGCACTGCCGGCCGGCGACGCCAAGCACCTCACAGCCGAGGGCGAAGCGGTGGTGGAGGTGAAGGTCGACCGCTATCCCGTGGGCCAGTTGCCGGCTGAGGGGCACGTGGCCCGCAGCCTGGCGATCAACGCCGGCCCCGAGGCGGATCTGGATCTGCTGCTCACCAAACATGGCCTGCGGGAGCGGCCCGCGGGCCCCAAGGCAACCCTCAAGACCCTCGATGCCAAGGAGCGGGACGACCTGACGGCCCTGCCCACCCTGCTGTTGCAGGCCTGGGAGGGGGCCGAGGCCCCGGCGTTGCCGGCGGTGTCCCTGGAACGCACCGAGAACGGTCATCGGCTCTGGGTGCATGCGCCGGCCGTGGCTGAACGGCTGGGTTTCGGCAGTGCCCTGGATCTGCACCTGCGGGAGCAGGGGGAGGCGCTGTGCCTGGTCAGCCGCTGGCTGCCGCTGCTCACCCCAGCCCTGAGCACAGCCTGCGGTTTCAAGCCGGGCAGCGGCGAGGCGGCGCTCTCGGTGGCCCTGGAGCTGAGCGAAACGGGCGAGCTGGAGCACTACCGCTTCTGCCGCAGCACCATTCAGCCCGACGGCCTGGTGGATGCCAAGGCCCTGCAGGCCCTGGCGGAACGCAAGCCCAAGGCCCGCACCACCCCTGCGGCCCTCAAGGCCATCAAGGATGTGCTGCCCCTGCTGGAGCAACTGCTGGAACTGGCCGGAGCCCTTCGCCAACAGCGCCTGGATGCCGGCTCGATCGAGCTGGCCCTGGGCATGCCCGCCATCGAGGGCCTGGGGGATCTGGCCCTGCCCGAACCCGACGAGGGTCGCCAGGGCTGGTTGGTGCAGCAGGATTCAACCCAACAGCCCCTGGCCCTGCTGCGGGAGTTGATCCTGCCGGCCCATCGGGCCCTTGGCCGGCACCTGGCGGCCCTGGAACTGCCGGCGATCTATGCCCACAACCCCGCCCCCGATCCGGAGGCGCTGAACGAGGTGGCCAAGGCCGCCCTGGCCCTGGAGATCCCCCTGGAGCTGAGCGCCGATGGCAATGCCACGGCCCAGGAGCTGGCGGTGGCCTTCGCCAGCAGCGACCGCAGCCGTGTGCTGCAGCAGCAACTCAGCGAGGCCCTGCGGCCGGTGGCCCTCAGCGCTGAACCTGGCACCAACCTGCTGGCTGGCGAAGCGGAGGCGGTTGCCCCCTGGTGCTGCCCCACGCTGCACTACGCCGACCTGTGGAACCAGCACGTGCTGGCACTGCTGCTGAGCGATGGCAAGGACCGCCCCTCGGTGCGTCACAAGACCCGCGTGGACATCGCCGGCGACAGCAGCCACGGGGTGATCGACTGGCCGCTGCTGGCCCCCAGCCTGATCCATCCGCTGGAGGAGGCCCGCAGTGTTGCTTTGCTGCACCGGCTCAATGCCCGCTCGCGGTTCGCCACCGACCTGCAGGCCGATGCCCTGGCCATGGCCCAGGCCCGCCAGGCCGAACCCCTGGTGGGCCAGGTGCTCAACGGCGTGGTCAGCGGGGTGCAGAGCTACGGCTTCTTCGTGGAGGTGCCCCCATCCCAGGTGGAGGGGCTGGTGCATGTGAGTTCACTCAAGGACGACTGGTATGAGTACCGCTCCCGCCAGAACCGGCTGGTGGGTCGCAAGAATCGCCGCACCTACATGCTGGGCGACCCGGTGGAGGTGATCATCCAGAAGGTGGATGTGCTGCGCCATCAGATCGACCTGGCGGTGGTGCTGCCCGAGGGCTACGAAGCCGTGGAGGGCAAGGAGGACGGCAAGGCCTACGACAGCCGGGCCTACGACAGCCGGGCCTACGACGGTCAGGACAGCGACAGCCCGGCCGACGGCGACGAGGCCTGACCGTGACGGGCGGCCCCGGCTTCGATCCGGTGGTGCTGGGGGTCTCGGGTGCCAGCGCCCAGCCCCTGGCCCAGCGGGCCCTGCAGCTGTTGCTGCAGGCCGGTGAACGGGTGGAGCTGGTGGTGAGCCGCGGCGCCATCGGCGTCTGGCAAGCGGAGCTGGGCATTCAGGTGCCCAGTGAACCGCAGGCCCAGGAGGCGTTCTGGCGCGACCGCACGGGCATTTCCACCGGCCTGCTGCGCTGCCACCGCTGGAACAACCAGGCGGCGGGGATTGCCAGCGGCAGCTTCCGCACCCGGGGCATGGTGATCCTGCCCTGCTCCATGGGCAGCGTGGGCCGCATCGCGGCCGGCGTCGCCACCGACCTGCTGGAGCGGGCCGCCGATGTGCACCTCAAGGAGGGGCGCCCACTGGTGATCTGCCCGCGGGAAACACCCTGGAACCTGATTCATCTGCGCAACCTCACCGCCCTGGCGGAGGCTGGCGCCCGCATCGCACCGCCGGTCCCCGCCTGGTATCACCAACCGACCAGCATCGATGACATGGTGGATTTTCTGGTGATCCGGGTGTTCGATGGCCTGGGCTACGACCTCGGCACCCTGCGCCGTTGGGACGGACCGATCCAAGGCTGAACCGTGCTGCATCGCCTTCTGCTGCTGCCCCTGCTGACGCCATTGCTGGCGGTGCTGCTGCTCGGGGCCATCAACCCCAGGCCCTGGGTGGCCCTGCAACTGCTCACCTGGCGCAGCCCGGCCCTGCCCCTGGGAGCCTGGATCGGGGCCGCCGCTGCCGCGGGGGCAGGGCTGAGCGCTGCCGCCACCGGCCTGGCTCTGCAGGCGGGTGCAGCCGCTGCCGGCACACCCCCAGGCCGGCGGCAGGTGCGCCGCAGCCGCAGCGACAACCGCAACGACAGCGACCACGACGAGGCTCCGATCTGGCCGGAA
>RGNC01000047.1 GCA_010029175.1 Synechococcaceae bacterium WB8_1B_136
GCGTCGGTCTGGGCGGCGGTGCCGCGCCCCTGGAGCACCGCCTGCAGGAATCCACCGCAGTGCTGGAGCAGCATCACCTCGGACGCACCAGCAAGCCGGGCCTGCTGGTGCCCACCAGCAGCGAAAAACTGATCTACCTCGAGGCCCCCACGGCCCGAGCCGCAGCCCCGGTGACGTCCCTGCTGGCCAGCGTGACGCCCCGTCAGATCCTGGCGGGCTATTGAACCCAACCCAGTCGATGGCTCCAGGGGTGAAGCAGCGGCGACCGCAGCGCCAGGCCGGCAGGCGGATCGTTGAGCTGAGCCCCGTTCCGGCGGCCCGCCTCTGGCTAGTGTTCCTGCTGCTGGCGGGGGGCCTGGCAGGCCTGGGCTTGCGGTTGGCCTGGGTGCAGGTGGTGCAGGGGGGCCAGTTGCTGGCCCGCGCACGGGCCGTGCAAACCCAGACGATCACGCCCCTCGGCAAGCGCCGCACGATCGTGGACCGGCAGGGCCGCCTGGTGGCCCTCGATGAGGAGCGTTTCACCCTCTGGGCCCACCCGCGCTACTTCGCCTTTCCCGGCGACGACATCGGCCAGCTGCGCAGCCCGCTGGATGTGGCCCGCAAGCTCTCCTCGGTGCTGGCGATGCCGATGGCCGACCTGGTGCGTGCCATGGAGGGTCGCAAGTCTGGAGTGAAACTGGCTTCAGACCTGGATCCTGAAACCGCCCAGCGGGTGCGCAATCTGGGCATCAGCGGCCTGGATCTCGAGGCCTACCCCCAGCGGGTGTATCCCCAGGGGGGCCTGTTCGCCAATGTGGTGGGCTTCCTCAACCTGGAGCGGGTGCCCCAGGCCGGCCTGGAGCAGAGCCGCGACACCGACCTCAGGCGCCAGGAAGCCACCCGCAGCATGCGCCGCGGTGCCGATGGCACCCCCCTGCCCGATGGCCTCAGGGCCGGCGTGCTCTACGGCGACGACCTGCGCCTGCAGCTCACCCTCGATGCCCGCCTGCAGCAGGTGGCCCAGCTGGCCCTCTCCAGGCAGGTGAAGCAGTGGCACGCCAAGCGCGGCGTGGCCCTGGTGATGGATGTGCGCAACGGGGAACTGGTGGCCCTGGCCTCCACGCCCACCTACGACCCCAACCAATTCTGGAAGTACAAGCCGGGGCTGTTCCGCGAGTGGAGCGTGCAGGATCTCTACGAGCCTGGCTCCACGTTCAAGCCGATCAACCTGGCCATCGCCCTGCAGGAGAACGCGATCGATCCAGCCGGCAAGGTGACCGACAGCGGCCAGCTCACCATCGGCGGCTGGCCGATCTTCAACCACGACCGGCGAGCCAATGGGGTGATCGATTTCCCCACGGTGCTGCAGGTGTCGAGCAACGTGGGCATGGTGCAGGCGATGCGGCGGGTGAAGCCGGAGAAGTTCTGGCACTGGCTGCACACCCTCGGCATCGACACCGTGCCCGACACCGACCTGCCCGGGGCCGTGGCCGGCCAGCTCAAGACCCTGGAGGCCTTCAAGACCCAGCCGATCGAGCCCGCCACCGCCGCCTTCGGCCAGGGCTTCAACCTCACCCCCCTGAAGCTGATCCAGCTGCACGCGATGCTCGCCAACGGCGGCCGACTGGTGAGCCCCCACATCACCCGCGGCCTGCGCTCCGGCGACGACCTGGCGCCAGCACCCGCTGGCTCGGGGGTGCAGCTGTTGCGCCCGGAGATCGCCCAGACGGTGCTCAACTGGATGGAAACCGTGGTGGAGAAGGGCAGCGGCAAGGGCGTACGCATCCCGGGGCATCGGATCGGCGGCAAGACCGGCACCGCCCAGAAGGCCGAAAACGGCGTGTACATCCCCGGCGCCCGCATCACCAGCTTCGTGGCCCATCTACCCATCAACGACCCGCGCTATGTGGTGCTGGTGGTGGTGGACGAACCCCAGGGCGGCAATGCCTATGGCTCCACCGTTGCCGTGCCGGTGGCCAAGGAGATCATCGAGGCGCTGCTGGTGATCGAGAAGATCCCCCCCAGCGCCCCGGCATTGGCCAGGGGCGGCACCGGCAAACCCGTGCCGGCAAGGGCAGCGGGCGGCGGCCGCGACTGACCGCCCCGCCATCCCTTCAGGGCTTGATCACAGAGAGATGCCAGAGCGATCAGGCTGGCTAGCTTGAGCGCACCTGTGGGGCCCCGCATGGCCAACCTGCTCGATCAACTGGCCGCCATGACCGTCGTGGTAGCCGATACAGGCGAGATCGACGCCATCAAGCAGTTCACGCCCCGCGACGCCACCACCAATCCATCGCTGATCCTGGCGGCGGCCCAGATCCCCACGTATCAGAACCTGATCGACAGCTCCCTGAAGGAGTCGCGCGAGGTGTGCGGCGACGATGCACCGGCCGAGGCCGTGGTGCGCGAAGCCCTCGATGAGATCTGCGTGACCTTCGGCAAGGAGATCCTCAAGATCGTTCCGGGGCGCGTCTCCACCGAAGTGGATGCCCGCCTCAGCTACAACACCGAAGCCACCATCAGCAAGGCCCGCAAGCTGATCGGCCTCTACCGCCAGGCCGGCATCAGCCGTGATCGGGTGCTGATCAAGATCGCCTCCACCTGGGAGGGGATCAAGGCCGCTGAAGTGCTGGAGAAGGAAGGAATCCACTGCAACCTCACGCTGCTGTTCAGCTTTGCCCAGGCCGTGGCGGCAGCGGAAGCGGGCGTCACCCTTATTTCCCCGTTCGTGGGGCGCATCCTGGATTGGTACAAGAAGGCCACGGGCCGCGAGAGCTATCCCGGCCCGGAGGATCCGGGTGTGGTGTCGGTGACCCAGATCTTCAACTACTTCAAGACCTACGGCTACAAGACCGAGGTGATGGGCGCCAGCTTCCGCAACATCGAGGAGATCATCGAGCTGGCTGGCTGCGATCTGCTCACGATCTCACCGGCCCTGCTGGAGCAGCTGCGCCGCACGGAAGGGGAGTTGGAGCGCAAGCTGAACGCCTTCGATCCGGGCCCCACCGATCAGCAGATCCACCTCGATCAGCCTGGCTTCGAGGCAATGATGGCCAAGGATCAGATGGCCACCGACAAGCTCGATGAGGGCATCCGGGGCTTCAGCAAGGCTATCGAGACCCTCGAGGCCCAGCTCGCCCACCGGCTTGCGGAGATCGAGGGGGCTTCCGCCTTCCAACATGCCGCCCAGGAGATCTTTCTGCTCAACGATCTCGACGGCGACGGCTGCATCACCCGCGAGGAATGGCTGGGCAGCGATGCCGTGTTCGACGCCCTCGACACCGACCAGGACGGCCGACTGCTGCCGGCCGATGTGCGGGGCGGCCTGGGGGCAGCGCTGGCGGTGGCCCCATCTTGACCAGATCTTCATCCTCTCTTAACCAACCTGTTGCACACTTGCCAGCAGGTTGGTGATGGCAGCATTGAACGCGCTCGACACCATGCGTGCCCTGGCCAGCAAGGGTGAGGTACTCACTGTGGCCCAGGGGGAGTTGATCTTCCGTTCCGGTGAAACCGGCGACTGCATGTTCGGCCTGCTGGAGGGATCCGTTGAACTCAGCTGGAACGGCGAGGCGGGCCACGAGGTGATCCAGGTGGGCGATGTGTTCGGCGCCGGAGCACTGGTGACCCCAGATCATCGCCGCTATGGCAATGCCAGGGCGTTGAGCGACTGCAAGCTGCTGATGATGAACCGGGAGAAATTCCTGTTCGCCGTTCAGGAATCGCCGATGTTCGCCATCGAGTTGCTGGGCTCCATCGATCAGCGGCTGCGCCAGCTCAAGGACTGCACCCGGAACCTGTAGCCAGCAGCTGGCAGGCCAGTGATCAGCCCCGCTGGAACAGCAGCCGCTTGATCACCCGCTGGGCGATATCTCCGTAGCCCATCTCGCCCGAGAGGATCTGGGCGATCCGCTGGGGGGCGGTGGGGCGCTTGATCCCCAGCTGGTAGCCCACCTTCGGCACCCGATAGAACACCTGGGCAATTCGGCGGCCCCAGGCCATGGATTCACCCCACTCGCGGCGCATGGCGGCCGTGTAGTCGGCCAGGGCTGCATCAGCAGTGGCGCTGTCGGTGCCGGCCTCCAGGAAGCGGTCCATCGCCTCCGCCGCCCGCACGCCGCTGAGCAGGGCGGGCCGCAGCCCCTCCGCCAGGAACGGATCGCACAACGAGGCCGCATCGCCCACCACCACCGCCCCCGGCGCATGCAGGGCGTGGTGGCCATCCCACACCCGCAGGGGGGAGCTGAAGCGCTCGCCGGCCTCCGGGCTCAACCCCAGGCTGGGCAGCAACCGGGCCAGCACCGCATCGGCATCAGCGGCCTCGCGGCCAATGAAAGTGCCCACACCGATGCTGTACCCTCCCTGGCGGGGGAAGGCCCAGCAGAAGCCGTGGTGCACCAGGCCGAATTCGAAGCGGGCCGTGCTGGGCTCCAGCACCTGCGCCTCCACCTCAACGGCCACCGCGGCGGCGAAGCGGGGCCTGGCAGGACCAAGCCCGAGCGGCACCGAGAAGCGGGAGCTGGAGCCATCGGCCAACACCAAGCCTCGGGCGGTGTAGACGTTGCCACCACTCACCACACGCCAGTGGTTGCCATGCCGCTCGATCGTCTCCACTGCAGAGCCATCCTCCAGCTCGGCACCCACCGCCACCGCCTGCTCGGCCAGGTAGGCATCCAGCCGCGAACGGCGCACGATCCAGAACGGTGAGTCGCCGGGCAACACGGCGGTGACAGGATCCTCCAGGCACCAGGTGAAGCGCACCTGCTCGATCACCTGATCCACCGCAGGGGTGAGATCAAAGGGAAACCAGCGCTGCACCGAGGCGGCCATGCCGCCCCCACAGGGCTTGCGGCGGGGCATGGCCTGGGCCTCCAGCAGCTGGCGGCGCCGGCGGCGCCGGCCCCGACCACGATCACATCGGCACTCAACCCCGCAGTGCCGCTCACACCTTGAGGATGTCGGCTTCCTTGTCGGCCAGGTGCTTCTCGATTTCGGTGATGAACTTATCGGTGAGCTTCTGCACCTTGTCCTGCTCATCACGGCTCTGATCCTCAGAGAGCTCGCCGTCCTTCTCCTGCTTCTTCACCTTGTCGATGGCATCGCGGCGGATGTTGCGCAGGGCCACCTTGCCTTCCTCGGCGTACTTGGCCGCCAGTTTGCACAGCTCCTTGCGGCGGTCTTCGGTGAGGGGCGGGATGTTGATGCGGATCACCTTGCCGTCGTTGTTGCAGGTGAGGCCCAGATCGCTCATCGAGATCGCCTTCTCAATCAGCCCCAGGGAACCGCCATCGAAGGGCTGCAGCTGAATGGTGGAGGAATCGGGCGTGGAGATGGTGGCCAGCGACTTCAATGGCGTTTCAGCGCCGTAGTACTCCACGTTGATCTTGTCGAGCAGGGTGGCGTTGGCCCGACCGGTGCGGATGGTGTTGAAGGTGCGCTGGGTGGATTCCACCGACTTGCGCATGCTGGCTTCGAGATCCATGACGGAGATTGCGAGGGGAAGCGAGATCAGACCGAGGGAATGATGCGGGTGCCGATGGGTTCACCGCGCACGGCGCGGCCGATGTTGCCCGCACCGAACAGATCAAACACCACGATCGGGATGGCGTTGTCCTTGCAGAGGGCGATGGCGGTGCTGTCCATCACCTCAAGCTCGCCGCTGAGCACATCCAGGAAGGAGAGGCTCTCGTAGCGCACCGCATCGGCGTGCTTGTTGGGGTCTTTGTCGTACACCCCATCCACCTTGGTGGCCTTGAACACCACATCGGCGCCGATCTCGGCGGCCCGCAGGGCGGCGGTGGTGTCGGTGGTGAAAAAGGGGTTGCCGGTGCCGGCGGCAAAGATCACCACCCGCCCTTTTTCCATGTGGCGAATCGCCTTGCGGCGGATGTAGGGCTCCGCCACCTCCTGCATCGAGATGGCGCTCTGCACACGGGTGGGGATTCCGGCCCGCTCCAGGCCGTCCTGGAGGGTGATGGCGTTCATCACCGTGGCCAACATGCCCACGTAGTCGGCCGTGGCGCGATCCATGCCGGCGGCGGAACCCTTGAGGCCGCGGAAGATGTTGCCGCCGCCCACCACGATCGCCAGCTGGGTGCCGTCGGCCACCACCTGGGCCACGTCGGCGGCGATGGCATTCACGATGGCCGGGTCGATGCCATAGCCCTGGTTGCCCATCAGGGCTTCACCACTGAGCTTGAGCAGCGCGCGCTTGTACCCCATGGCAGGCCTTGATTTGCCGGAGCGTAGCAACGGCCTTGCACCCTGCCCGCCAGGCCGCTTCAGTGGCACAAAGCGAGTGCGCCATGGCCCCGCGTTCCCCCGGCCAACCCCGCTCCAGCGCCGTGATGGCGCGCCTCACCCTCTCGGCCCTGGAGCGGGCCAGCGCTGACCCTTCGATCTGGCGCGAGCCTGAGGTGCACCGGGCCGTGCTGGTGAGCGGCCTCTCGGTGCTGCTGAGCAGCCTGGCCCTGCTGCAGGGGGATCAGGGGTAGCGGGCGACTGGGGAGGACACCGTCAGCATCCACTGAGTCGACTAAGTTGGTTGCATCAGGGGCGGAGCCGGTGATGCGTCAGGTGAACATGCACGACGCCAAAACCCATCTCTCCCGGCTGGTGGAGGAAGCGGCCGCCGGAGAGCCCTTCGTGATCTGCAAGGCCGGCCGGCCGATGGTGCGTGTCACACCCCTCGATGACCAGGCCACAGCGCCGCGGCGGCGGTTGGGGCTGCTGCAGGGGCACTGCCAGGTGCCCGACGATTTCGATCAGATGGCCGCCGATCAGATCGCCGATCTGTTTGAAGGAGCCTGAGGGCGGCGATGCGGCTGCTGCTCGATACCCACCTGCTGGTATGGGCGATGGGCTCCCCGCAGCGGCTCCCGGATGGCCTGGCGCCCATGTTGGAGGACCCGTTGAACACACCGGTGTTCAGCGTGGCGAGTGTGTGGGAGTTGGTGATCAAGCAGGCCCTCGGCCGACCGGACTTCCAGGTGCAGCCTGTCCTGCTGCGCCGGGCCCTGCTGGAGGGCGGCTGGCAGGAGCTGACGATCCAGGCCCATCACGCCCTGGCGGTTGCGACCCTGGCACCGCTGCATCGCGATCTCTTTGATCGCCTGCTGCTGGCCCAGGCCAGCGCGGATGGCTTGCTGCTGATCACCGCTGATCAGCAGCTGGCGGCCTACCCGGGCCCCGTGCGCTACATGGCCGCCGCTCCCAGCTCCACCACTTGATCGGCAAAAGCGGCGTTGGACGCAGCGAAGGGGCCTTCACTGCTGCTGCTGTCGCAACGCTGCTGGGCCGCACCGCGTTGATCCCGATGGAGGCTATGGACCTGGTGCTTCTGCCCCAGCCGCAGAGCAGCGTGGCGAAGTAACCACGTGATGCACTGACTCTCTCCGATCACCCCAGGTGAACTTCTCCAGGAGGAGTTCCTCAAACCGCTGAGCATCAGTCAGTACCGGCTTGCCAGGCCAGCGGGGTGTCCAATTTCCGCATCAGCGCGATCATTGCGGGCCAGCGGGCGATCATGGCCGATACCGACCTGCGGCTTTGCCACGTGCTGGGCTTAGACGGGGCTGTTGGCTGCGCGCCCAGGCCGCCCGCGACACCGAAGGGGCCTCACACCCGCTTGTCAGCTGAACAACCTGCAGAGACAGGAAAACTAAGGGCGAGAACCAGCCCAATCCTCGCCGAAGGGCCTTCTTTTGCATCATTCTGTTAATGGCCTCGATCTGAACTAATACTCCAATTCTCTACCTGTGCTTCCTCGGCCTGGAAACTCCAAGGTCGCTTACGATCTGTTCAAATCCTTCCTCGTTCTTGAAGGACTGAATCTGGTCTTCCAGTTTCTTCAGTCTCACTTTCTCCCAGGTGGAACTCGAGTCGTGGTGCTCCCTGACGAACTCTTGGGACAGCGTGTAAAACTCGGTCTCTTGAGCACCAGAACTGCCATCATTCTTGCCATAGAAGTTGCCGATATTCAGGAAGGCGACAATTAAGTAATCGAAGGCGTCCAGGCTTTTCTCTTTGACAGGAAAACCCCGGTCGCAGTCAGTTGCATAGCGACTCTTCACCTGCACGCGGATCTGAGCCTTCTCATTCGGCCCAGGCTGATGCCGTGGATCCGGATGGAGGCAGATCAAGTCATATCCTTCATTTCCCGGTGGAGCCTTGTAGGTGAGGATGTTGCGCCGCATCAGGTGCCCCATCACAAGGTGCTCTGAACCGGCGGTCACGACGGGTAGCCGTAGCAAGTCTCGACCTGCCTCGCCCATCAGCCATCAGCTCCTGATCAAATGATCCGCCAAGTCGTCTCCAGATGCCAGGGCTTCCGGGTCTGGGAATGCTGTGCAAGAGATGTCGTCCCTCCGTGGATGAGCGCCACTGTCGCTTGGCCAAGCTGCTGTTTGAACTCGGCCGCTTTTCCCGACAGGGCAAGAGCCTGGTAGCGATCGATCAGTCCCGAGCGCACGTATTTGAGCAGGACATGGCGAAACGAGGCTGAGACGAGAGCGTTTTCAGCTGCCGGCAGCATCAAAGCCACCAGCACATTGGTATCTGCGAAAGCCGTTATTGGTTCTCGCGCTCTGTGGCGACAACCAACTCCTGAAGCGGGATTGGGCCGCCCTTCACCTGAGCGCACAGAGCATCCACTTCACTGAGCCACAACTCGGCATCGACCACTCCGGCCGTCTGACGCTTGAGGCAATCCACCATCTCACTGTTCAGGCTGCGGCCGTGAGCCTGGGCGCGCCGCTCCAGCCGGCTCAGGATCTCGTCTGGAACGTCGTGGAGCGTGATAGCGGCCATGGCACCAGGCCTCTGGCGGCAGTTCTTTTCCATTCTGGCAATGGTCTCTGGGTGTGGGCAGCGCTTATGGCTTCTCCAGCGCCTGCCGCCGCAACTGGGCCACCACCCCATCGCGTTTGAGCTGGCCCAGGACCACGTTGATGCGGGCCTCAATGTCGTCGCTGAGGGTGGGGGAGAAGGCAAACGCCTGCGACTGGGGGTGGAGATCACGCAGGGCCAGGCCATAGCGCTGGTGGGGCAGCTGGGCCAGCAGGTAGTCGAGCTGGATGGCATCGGCCATCACCGCATCCGCGGCTCCTTCGGCCAGCAGGCGGTCGGCATCGGGCACCCGCTTCAACTCCCGCAGCTGGATCGGCGGCTTCAGGCCGCTGCGGTTGCGGGCCTGCAGCAGCTCCTCGCTCACACTGCCCTGCCGCACTGCCACCCGCCGGCCCGCCAGATCGTTGAGGTGGCGCAACGCCGGGTTAGCCGTGTCCTGGGTGCCGCGCACCACATTGATCGTCACGTAGCTCACCAGCAGCGAGGCGCTCACAATTCGCACCAGGTAGGCCAGCAGCACCAGCGCGTGGCCGCGGGAGGTGACCACCACCGTGTTGGTGCCAGGCCCGGTGGCCAGCACCTGGAAGATCAGCGCGAAGCCCCGCTTGGGCCCCACCGGCCATTCGGCGGGCTTGCTGCCGCGGCGCTCCACCCGCCACACGGCCACGCTCAGCAGCCCGATCAGCACCACATACCCCAGCAGCAGGCGGATCAGGTCGGGCGCCAGCAGCGACTCCAGCAGCGACACCCCGAGATCGAGCCGGTTGCGCGGGGTGAGCACCGCCAGCCCCGATTCCTGAAACGGCAGCGAG
Organism: Synechococcaceae bacterium WB8_1B_136; assembly: GCA_010029175.1. GTDB lineage: Bacteria > Cyanobacteriota > Cyanobacteriia > PCC-6307 > Cyanobiaceae > Vulcanococcus. The sequence continues at coordinate 9,639 of RGNC01000047.1, forward strand.
AAGCGCGTGTTGCGCAGCCGCTCCGGCGCCATGGTGAGGCAGCCGATCGCCACATCCAGCTCGCCCCGGCGGGTGGCCGCCAGCAGCGCCGCGGCACTGTCGCGCGGCACCAGCACGTAGGGCAGCTGCTCCTGGTCGGCGACGCGTTGCCACAGCTCCACGGCCATGCCGCTCCAGCTGCCCTGCTGCCGGTAGGAGCAGGGCTGGGAACCATCGACCAACCCCACCCGCAGCACCGGAGCAGCCTGCACGGGGGTTGTGGCCAGGATCAGACCGATCGCCAGGGCCCGCAGCTTTGGCATCGGCCAAGGCTACGCAAGCCTGATGCGGCAGGGTGGAGGAGTGGCTGCCAGGGCCCCCGTGTTGCAGATCCGACCGCTGGAGCGGGGCGACATCGCCGCCATCACCCACTGGGCTCGCCAGGAGGGCTTCGCGCCGGGCAGCGGCGACGTGGCCATCTACCGCCACACCGATCGCCAGGGGATCTGGGTGGGCTGGCTGGGATCGGAGCGGGTGGGGTGCATCGCTGGCGTGCGCTACTCCTCCGCCTACGGCTTTCTCGGGCTCTACCTGGTGCAGCCCCAGTGGCGTGGCCGGGGGTACGGCCTGCAGCTGTGGCGCCATGCCCTGGAGCACCTGGCCGATCTGCCCTGCATCGGCCTGGAGGCCGCCCTCGGGGCCTTCGCCGCCGGTTTGATCCTCAGCCGTTCACGCCACACCGAGGCGATCCAGGAAACGGTGAAGCCCCTGGTGGCCCTCTTCGCCACGGTGTTCTTCGTGCTGATCGGCACCGGCATGGACCTATCGGTGCTCAACCCCCTGGATCCGGCCAACCGGGAGGGCCTGGTGGTGGCCGCCTTCCTGCTGGCGGTGGCGGTGGTGGGCAAGTTGGCGGCCGGCTGGAGCTACTGGAGTGCCGAACCCACCCGCCGACTAGTGGTGGGCCTGGGCATGCTGCCCCGCGGCGAGGTGGGACTGATCTTCCTGGGCCTCGGCAGCCAGGCCGGCATCCTCACCCCGGCCCTGGAGGCCGCCATCCTGTTGATGGTGATCGGCACCACCTTCCTGGCGCCGGTGCTGCTCAGACTGGTGCTGGCTGGCAAGAGCGATGGACCCGACCTCGACCCCCTCGCCGAAGTCCCCACCTGAGCCGGGCGGCTCCACGGGCGGAGTGTTCTCCGGCTGGGGTCTCAGCTGGGGCGGCTGGTGGGACAACCGCCGGGGCGAGTGGTGGCTTCTGGCCCAGCTGGCGCTGATTGCCGCCCATCTGCTGCCGCCCTGGCCGGCGCCGGGCAGCTGGGGCTATGCCTGGCCCCTGCCGCTCGCCGCCGCCGGTGTGCTGCTGTTCCTGTTGGGCCTGGCCCTGGCGGCCCAGGCCTTCTGGCGGCTGGGGCCGAGCCTCACCCCCCTGCCTGAGCCCAAGCCCGGCGCGGCCCTGATCACCAACGGCGCCTATGGCCGTTGCCGCCATCCGCTCTATCAGGCGATCCTGATCAGTTCCCTGGGGGTCACCCTGGCCCTGGGAAGCCTGCTGCACCTGGCATTGCTGCTGGCGCTGGTGGCGGTGCTGGGCGGCAAGGCGCGGCGGGAGGAACGTTCCCTGCTGGCCCTGCACCCCGATTACGCCGCCTATCGGCGTTCCACCCCCGCGATCCTGCCCGGCCTGCCCTGGCTGGATTGGCGCCGTTAGGCGGCGCGGGCTGGCCGCCGGCTCACAGTCCCCGCTGCTCCAGTTGCCGCGCCGCCGCTGCCAGCACCTCGGGACCGGCTCTTCGGTCGCCGGCGGCCTGGCCCAGGTCCCGTCGCCAGTGGCGGGCGCCGCTCACCCCCTCCACCACCTGCACCAGGTGCCGCGCGATCGCCCACAGCCGCCCGCCCTGGCTGCACCAGCGCTCGGCGTAGGGGATCAGGCCCCGCACCACGCTTGAGGCGCTGGCCGGGGGCTGGCTGGCATCCCCGAACAGCTCCCGGTCCACCGGCGCCCAGCGCAGGGGATGGTCGTAGGCGGCACGGCCCACCATCACCCCATCCACATGCTCCAGGGCAGCCCGGCAGGCCTCCAGCTCCAGCAGGCCGCCGTTCAGTTCGATCGTGAGCTGCGGCCGTTCTTGCTTGAGCCGGTGCACCAGGTCATGGCGCAGGGGGGGGATGGTGCGGTTCTGCTTGGGATCCAGGCCCTCCAGCCAGGCCTTGCGCGCATGGATGCTGAAGCGCTGGGCACCGGCGCCGGCCAGGGTGTCCACAAAGGCCAGCAGTTCGGCGTAGGAGTCGCGCGCATCGATGCCAATGCGGTGTTTCACCGTGACCGGCAGGGAGCTGGCCGCAGCCATGGCTGCAATGCAGCGGGCCACCTGTTCGGGTTCGGCCATCAGGCAGGCGCCGAAGCGCCCCTTCTGCACCTTCTCGCTCGGGCAGCCCAGGTTGAGGTTGATCTCGTCGTACCCGCCATCGGCGGCGATCCGCGTGGCCTCCGCCAGCAGCGCTGGATCGTCGCCGCCCACCTGCAGGGCGATCGGATGCTCGCAGGCATCGAAGCCGATCAGCCGCTCCAGCCGCGCCTGGGCCCGGGCATCCCCCCCGCGGGCTGCACCCTGGACGTGGTGCAGTGCCTGGGCCACCACCATCTCGGTGTAAAGCAGGCTGCGGCGTGTGATCTGCCGCATCAGCACCCGAAAGTGCCGATCGGTGTAGTCCATCATCGGGGCCACACTGAAGCGGTAGGCCCCGACAACGGGGTTCAACGGGGAATGGGCCTCGGCCATGGCCCCATGCTGCCCCTTGCCTGCCCTTGCCCGCCCTTGCCCACTGGTCGCATCCCATGACCCCCTCTCCGGAGCACTGGCCTGTGGTGGTGGCCGGCGGCGGCCCGGCCGGCTTCATGGCGGCCATCAGTGCCGCCGAAGCCGGTGCCCAGCGGGTGCTGCTGCTGGAGAGCACCCCGGCACCCCTCGGCAAGGTGCTGATCAGCGGCGGTGGGCGCTGCAACGTGACCCACGCCTGTTGGGATCCCCGCGCCCTGGTGGGCTACTACCCCCGGGGTGGCAAGGCCCTGATGGGCCCGTTCAGCCGCTTTGCCAGCGGCGACGCCGTCGCCTGGTTTCACGACCATGGCCTGGAGCTGGTGGAGGAAGCCGATGGCCGCCTCTTCCCGAGCAGCAACCGTTCCGCCTCCGTGATTCACTGCCTGCAGCAGGCTGCCAGCCGGGCTGGTGTGGTGCTGCGGAAGGGCGTGGCTCTCCAGGGGGCCATGGAGTTGCC
>RGNC01000048.1 GCA_010029175.1 Synechococcaceae bacterium WB8_1B_136
TTGCTCCACTCGGGATGGTGGCCCATCGCCTCGGCGATCAGGGCCACCCGAGCCATGAACCCGAACGCCTCCACGAAGTCGGCAAAGCGCAGATCACGGCGCAGCCGATCGTGCAGCAGCGTCCAATCGGGGAATTCGGCCGGCAACGACTCGCGTTGATCAGTGGTCAGCAGAACAGCAGCCATGGCAGAGGGAGAGACAGCGGAGGCAACCACCGCAGGGTTCCATCCTGGGCTCACCATGGCTATGGATCAGGACAGCTGGATCAACACCATGCATCAACGCCTCGCCCTGGCCGCTGCCACCGCCGTGATCGGCTCAGGTCTGTGCCTGATCAGCCCTCCAGCCGCCGAGGCCCAGGTGGTGTGTGGTGCGGGCTACGCCTACAACGGCGTCAGCTGTGTGATCAGCAGCCCCGTGCTGCCACCGGTGGCACCGGCCTAGGCGCCCTACTCCGGGGCGTATTACGGCACCTATTACGGCGCTCCCCGGGCCGCAGTCTACAGCGGCACCACCGACCACGGCGGCTGGGGGGCCACCGGCTATCGGGGCCCGGAGGGCTGGAGTGGCGTGCGTGCCTCCAATGGCGCCTGGGGGGTGCGGGGGCCCGGCGGCGGCGCCTACGTCCACACGGAGAACCACGGCAATTTCTACCGCCGCTGACTGAAGCCCCCCGCCGACCAGCCGAACAGGCCCACTTCAGCCAGCTTCAGCCACCAGGTTACGATTCTGAGAATCGTGCGTCTCGCTACTGCGACGGGGCCAGCCTGTCTGTTGCAGTGGCGTGATCCCCCAGCACCGCGGCACCCACGCCATGCCCGCATCCACCGCACTGTTGAGCCTTCAGGACAGCCACGCGCCCTACAAGGGCGTCTGGCAGATCTTCCAGGCAGCCCCCGGAAGCTTCGAGGCGGTGCATTCCACCTACCGCAGCGAGCAGTGCCCCGGCTGCGTGATCGAGCAACGGCGCTTCAGCGCCCGTGGCGCCGCCACCGCCTTCGCGCGCCATCTGATGGCCCACGGCTGGAACCTGCGCCACCTGCACGGCGAAGGGGAACATTTCTGGTTCGGCCTGCCCGATGCGGGCGATCGCTGAAGCCCCTGATCATCATCAGCCCACCACGATCCCGAATGGGATTGGAAGATTTCGAGCATGCCTTCGCCCGTTGGTGGACCCTGATTGCAAGGGGTGATTGGGGTTGGCAATGGCCATCGTGATTCAAAGCCGTGGGCCGAACGAACAGGATTGGCGCAATGAAGTGTGGCGGCGATCCCATTTCGAGGCCTACACCGCAGCGCGAACCAAAGCACAACTCACAGGACGGATCTATCGCCTTGTTGACCAGAACGGGGTGATTCTGGAAGAGGTGCGCTGCCGCCCCTCCAGGCGCGACCGCTGAGACCAGCCGCTGAGACGCCGCTTGCCGAGACGCCACTTGGTGAAGCGCTGTTCATGAAGTGCCATTGCCCGCGGTGAAGAGCGATGTCGATCGCGGCGCGGCCCTTGCCGGCGGCGGGCAGCCGATCCATCGTGACGACATCGGGATTCGGAGGCTCCGCTGATGGACGACACCCCCCCTGAGCATTCATCAGGAGCGCGCTGACGATCCGGCCCCTGCTCCAACACTCTCGACGGATCTCTGACGTTCCCCTTGATCACGCCCCACCCTGCGGGGGCTGATCCGCCCACTGCATCGCCTCAGGTGCCCCGGGCCCCATGGAACGTCCCACTTGTCACCTGGCCCCAGGTGCCAGCGCCGGCAGCTCCGCCCCCACAACTGAACATCCTTCAGATCAGCTGATCTGATTGCCAAGCCGAACCGCGCCCAGCTGTGCCCGCTCCCCCTGGAGCACCGGCACCGCTGAGCAGACAGAAGCCCGGGGCCCAGGCTCCGGGCTTTGTTGTGGCGGGCTTTTGGATGAATCGGGCCGCCAACGCCCACGGCCTCAGGGCTGCGGCGCCTTGCATTCCCGCTGCACAGACACCCAATAGGTGAACCAGCCGCCACTGTCATCCAGCGGGGCAATGTCGATCTCCACCCAGAAGGGGCGGCCGTTGCTGCGGTAGTTGAGCAGCGCCTGGCGCACGGGTTGCCAGTGCCGCATCGCATCGTGGAACACACGCACCGCCTTGGGGTCGGTGTGCGGGCCCTGAAACAGGCGCGGGCTGCGACCCAGCAGCTCCTCCAGCCGGTAGCCGGTCTGCCGCAGGGCAGCGGCATTGGCAAACACGATCAGCGGCCCCGGCGGTTCCACCGGCTCAGCGGTGGTCACAATCACCGCATCACGCACCTGCTGCAGGATCCGCTGGTGCATCAGCAACTGTTCGCTGACGGGCTGGTGGGCGTGGCTGCGGGGTTGCAACAACACCACCCCGGCGCCGTCGTCGCTGCGGAACAGCCGTGCGGGCAGCTCCCGACTCCCGCAGGCGATCGCCGTGTCGATCGGCCCCTGATCGGCAATGGTGGCGGAGTGCAACTCCAGCAGCTCCACCAGCTCAGGCCAGAAGGCCTCGATCTGCTGCCCATGGTCGAGGCCACCAGCTGAACCGATCAACTGGCGGGCAGCGTGATCAAAAAACTGCACATGCCCGGAACCCGAAACCAGGATCAATCCATCGCCGGGCAGCAGCAGAAAGTCTTCCCGCTGATCCCAACGGCGCGCGGGCTGGGAGCTGTGGTTCCGCTGCGGCTCCACCGGATCGGCTTCAATCCATTCCGGTCTTAGCCAGCCCCGCACCGGAGCGCTGCATGCTTGAGGCCGTGCGTGGCCCCCACAGCCCATGACCCACCAGCCAAGCCAGCGGTCAACGCGGAGACTGGCATGGCTGCTGGCGCTGCTACTGGCACTGCTGAGCTGCTTGATCGCGCCGGTTGCGCCGGTTGCAGCTGCCGATGCGCCCCCGCCGGCCTGGGTGATGCTGGATGGCCAGCGGGTGATCGAAGTCCGGGCTGCCGCCGGCGCCCAGACTCCCGCCGATCTGGCCCAGCGGATCAGCCGCGAGCTGCTGCTTCTTGCCAATGACCACTCCCGCGCTCCCGGCCAGCTGGTGGTGGAGGAGCAACCGCCCTACTGGATGGTCGCCGAGCGCCAGGCCGATGGCAGCACCATGCCGCGGCTGGCGGTGGATGCGCGGGCGGCGCAGCGCTTCGGCCTGTCGCAACGGGCCCTGGCGGAGCGCTACCGCGATCAGCTGCAGCAGGCCATTCGCCTCTACCGCACGCGCCATAGCCTCGAGGCCTGGGTGCACGGCACGGCCCTGGCGCTGGTGGTGCTCGCCCTCTACCTGGGCTGGCTGCTGGGGCAACGGCGCCTGCAGCGGCGCCTGCGCCAGCGGCTGCTGGCGCACTGCCCGGCCCTGCGCATCGGCGCCACACAACTGCTGAGCCCCGCGCAACTGCGGCCGGCACTGCTGTTGGGCCTGAACTTGCTGAACTGGGCGCTGCTGCTGCTGATCAGCTATCTGCTGGTGCCGCTGCTGCTGGGCCTGTTCCCGCCCACCCAGGGCCTGGCCATGGGCTTGCGCGGGCAGATCATCGCCGTGCTGCAGGCCATCGCCAAGGCGGTGTTGGGCACAGTGCCGGCCCTGCTCTCGATCGGCCTGATCCTGGCCATCACCGCGCTGCTGGTGCGGGCCAGCAACGCCTGGTTCGGAGCGCTGGGCCAGGGGCAGGTGCGATTGCCGGGTTTCTATCCCGAGTGGGGCCGACCCACCGGCCGCATTGCGGCCGTGTTGATCGTGATGGCCGGACTGGTGGTGGCCTACCCCCACATCCCCGGGGCCGGCAACCGCACCTTTCAGGGGGCCGGATTGTTCGTGGGCCTGCTGGCGGCACTTGGCTCGAGCGCCGTGGCCACCAACGTGATCAGCGGGCTGATGCTGATCTACACCCGTGGCTTCCAGGAGGGCGACCGGGTGGAGATCAACGGCGTGCTGGGGATCGTGGAGGACCGGGCCCTGCTGGTGACCCGCATCCGCACCCCCCGCAACGAACTGGTGAGCATTCCCAACGCCACCGTGATCGGCGCTTCGATCGTGAACTTCAGCCTCGCCCCCCGGGAAAGCCATCGCCCCGTGGCGGTGGCCACGACGGTCACGATCGGCTACGACGTGCCCTGGCGCCAGGTGCATGCCCTGCTGCTGGCCGCCGCCCACAGTGTGGGCGGCATCGCCGACACGCCGGAGCCGTTTGTGCTGCAGACCTCGCTCAACGATTTCCACATCAGCTACGAGCTCAACGCCTCGGTGCGGGATGTGGGCCACTACCGCGAGACCCTCTCGGAGCTGCTAGGCGCCATCCAGGATCAGTTCGCCGCTGCGCGGGTGGAGATCCTCTCTCCCGGCTACCACGCCATCCGCAACGGCAACCGCAGCACCGTGCCGCCCCTGCAGCCCTGAGCGCTGCGCTGTGATCGTCCGCAGCTGTGCCGCATCCCATCCCGCGCTCTGGGGAGATGCCTAAGACCGGGATGGTCTGACAACGCACGATGGCTCACTCCACCGCCCCTGCTTCCTCCACCCGGCTGCGGGCCTCCACCCAGGATGTGGCGATCCACATGATCGCCGCTGCCGCAAGAATCCTGCTGATGCTCGGCACGGCGATCCTGATCGGCGAAGTGGCCGCAGGCCCCGCCAAGAAACTGCTCGAAACCCGCACCAACCACCGGCCCAACCTGAACGAAGACGGCGAACCGGCCGATTGAGGCCATGCGGCGGGGCAAGTTCTCAGCGGGGGCGTTCGCTGAGTTGCTGCCAACGCCGGGTGGCCTGTGCGGCTTCTTGCAGAAGCTGATCCCAGTCGTCTGGCGGATGGCCGCTGGCCAACATGTCCTGAAAGACGCGATAGACATCGCTCTTGCTGCCATAGGCGCGCTTGGTGTCGGTGTCGTTGACCCACCCGAGCACGATCAGCCGTGAGCGAGTGTGAAAGCGAAAGAACAGGCGGTACTGCTGGAAGAACTTGGCCCGCCGCCAGTGCCGATGCTCCGGCCCCAGGGTGGATCCCTGCTGAAACGCCTTGCCGCTTGGGTCCCGGGGGATGTCAAGGAGCATCAGGCGGGCAATGGCGGCCAGCCGCTTGCTGGCGTTTTTGCTGCCATAACCCTGGGGATCCTTGCGGCGCAGCTTGTCCACCTCTTGGATCAAGGCCTCCAATTGATCGAGGAACAGCGGGTGCGCATAAAGCCGCCACCCGTTGATCTCCACGAGCGTTTGATCTGCAGCCGTGCTCAAGGTTGGTCAGACGCGTCGTCGTCTGTCAGCACTTGATCGAGGTCCACCTCGATGCCCCCGATCAGATCCTGCAGGCGTGGAACCAGATCAGCAGGGATGGGCTGGAGACGCTCGGGATGGCTGGCGATATCGCGCTCCAGCAACGCCAGGAAAGGAGCCAGAGCTGGATCATCGTCGGAGGGTCGGCCGCTGCTGACGCGCTGCAACACCACCTCGCCATTGGGACGGAAGGCGTAGCGGATGCGATCGCGCTTGCGCAGGCCAAGGGCCCGCCGCACGGGTTGGGGAACGGTGGTCTGGTAGCGATCCGTGAGGGCCGATTCCACCTCATCCAGGGGGTAATCAAGGTCGGAAACGACCGCGTCAGCGGAGGGGAGCACAGCCACACGCCACCAGGGAGACGAGACCAATGTTAATGCAACTGCATTACCTTGGCGAGCAATAGGGCCTCGATGCTGCGTGAGGGACATCAAATGGTCCCGCTTGAATCTCAGCGGTCGAAGGCGGAGAACCTGCCGCTGCATCAGACAACCGGCTCAAAGGCGTAGCTGTCCATCGCGATCACGTGGTCGCTGATGCCGCGAACCATCGCCCGGCCCCGGGCCTGAGGGCCGGCTGCCCCAAGGGCCGTGAACAGGGGCAACAGATGCTCATCGCGGGGCTGGGCACGCAGGGCATCGGCGTGACGCTGCCGGTAGTGCAGCAATGCCTCCAGCTGACCACTGCTCAGCTGCGCATCCACCCAGTCGGAGAAGCGCTGGGCATAGCTGGTGTCCACGCCACCGCCCCGTGAAGCCTGCTGCCAGTCGCGCAGGTTGTGGGTGATGTTGCCGGAGGCCACGATCAGCCAGCCCTGGTCTGTCAGGGGTGCCAGGGCCTGACCCATGCGGTGGGCATGATCCGGCCCGCCGTGGTGCTGGATCGAGAGGGGCACCACGGGCACATCCGCCCTGGGGAAGAGATACCGCAGCGGCACCCAGGCCCCGTGGTCCAGCCCGCGCTCAGGGTCGGTGTTCACGGGGAACCCCGCGGCCTGCAGAGCATCCACCACCTGCTGGGCGGCCTGGGGGCTGCCGCTGGCGGGGTACTGGATGGCGTACAGGGCCGGATCAAACCCCCCGAAGTCGTGGATGGTGGTCAGCTGACGGGCCGTGCCAACCGTGGGCAGCTGCGTCTCCCAGTGGGGACTGATCACCAGCACCGCCCGGGGCCGCTTCAGGGTGGTGGCCAACGCGGCCAACGCTGCCCCAGCGGCACCGGGCTGCAGGGCAAACATCGGCGAGCCGTGGGCCACGAACAACACCGAGGCTGGGGTGGGCACGGCGCTCCTGGATCCTGTGAGCAGTCTGGGGGCTACGCCCCCTCAGCGGCTGTGGTGCGCCACCGCTGCCGTTCGCGATGGGATTCTCGCGACTCTGGAGCTCAGCTTGGCTTGGCAACGGGGCTGAGCAGCTGTTGCATCACCTCCAACAAGCCGTCGGCCAGGGGGCGCTCGCTGCGCAGATGGGTGCTCCAGATCGAGCCCGTCAGCAGCTCCTCGGCAGACACCAGGGCCATGGCCTGGCCCTCCAGCAGCTGCAACTGATCGAGCGGCACCGAGAGCGGCGCCTGAAACACGTGGGCCGTGCGTCGGGGGATGTGATGCACCATCACCAGCTCCAGCGTTGCCGGCTGCCAGCCGATCTCCTCCAGCAGCTCGCGCCGCAGGGCCTGATGCGGCGTTTCACCCGGATCGAGGTGCCCTCCAAACAGCCCCCAGCAGCCGGGAGCAACGATCGAGGGAATCTCGTCACGCAGCTGCATCAGCCAGCGGCCATCCCGCTGCAGCATCGCCAGGGCGACTTCAACGCTCATCAATCGGGCTCAGGCCGCCGCCTGGCGGCGTTGCTGCGCGACATACAGCGCTGCCCCGCCGGCCGCGACGCCCAGGCCTGCACTGATGGCCAGGAACACCAGGGTCTGAAGCAGCAGCAGAATCAGCCCCAGCGCTGAGAAGGCGGTGATGCGGATCTTGGCCTTGATCAGCAGCGTGAGCAGCAGCAGCACGGTGGCCTTGAGGGCCAGCACCTTGGCGGTGGTGAACGGGCAGAAGGGGTTCAGGAACACAGCGGGCTACCGAGTGTCTCCATGCTGGCGGACTTCTGGAGCGGCGGTGGCTTCATCCAGAGCTGCCACGGTTGTGGACCGGGCTGCCAGGTCGGCAGACTCGGAACAGGGAAATCCAGGAAGCCCTGGATGTGTCCACATCAGGTGGCGCGGATAGAAATTTCGACTGATTCAGTCCTATCTGTTCAGGGGGAGGATTCGCACGCGCTCGCGGCGTTCGTCGGCCACCACCAGTGCTCCTTGCTCGATCTCGGTGGCATAGGTCCGAAGCACCGACAGCACCAGGGAACCGATCACTTCAGGCAGCACATTCAGACAGCGCACCTGGAGCACGCTGGGGCCAGCGGCGCCACTGAGGGCCAACATCGTCCCGAAGTCCAGGTCATGGGTGAAGACGGCGTAGTCGTTGGTCATCGCCCATTGCATGAGGTCCGCATCAGCAGCCCTGGGATCGCCCACCTCTGACCAATGCACAGCCTCATGGCCAGCGCTCTGTAGGAGCGGGATCCATTGGGGCGACAGGTTCATGTCGACCAGAAGCCTGGCCATCAGCTCAGGACCAGAGCCTCTTCCCGCTCTTCCAGTCGCCAGGCGGCGTAAGCGAGAGCCTGATCAATGTCGGCCGGCTCAAGCAGCGGGTAGGCCTGCAGGATTCGCTCGCGGCTGCAGCCACTGGCAACGAGCCCAACAATCATGCCCACGGTGATGCGCAACCCACGTATGCAGGGTTTGCCGCCCATCACGGCGGGATCATGGCTGATGCGATCGAAGCCCATGGGCGAATCCTAGAAAGAAACCCTTGATGCGCCCTGATCCAGAGCTGCGGTGGCTGTGACGCCATGCTGGGCCCACTGGTCCCATCGATCCCATGCCTGCCGCAGCCAGCGCCCTGACCCGACTGCGTGAGCACCTGCACCACACCCGCCTGCTGGGCTCGATCAGCAGCAGCCTCTACTACGACCAGAACACGGTGATGCCGGCCGCCGGTGCCGCCTGGCGCGGCGAGCAACTGGCCCTGCTGGCCAGTCAGCTGCACGAGCGCCAGAGCAGCGCCCAGTACGCCGAACTGGTGCAAGCGGCAGAGGCCGAGCTCGGCGCCGATGCGCCGCCTGAGCAACAGCGCAACCTGGCACTGCTGCGGTTGGAGCTGAACCGGCAGCGCTGCCTGGATCCCGCCCTGGTGGGCGCCCTGGCCAAGGCCCAGTCGCTCGGCAATGCCGTGTGGCAGGACGCCAGGGCCCGCAACGACTTTTCAGCCTTTGCGCCGGCTCTCCAGGAGCTGATCGCCCTGCGCAGGCAGCAGGCCAGCCAGCTGGCGGCCGCTGAACCCGCGGCCCGCAGCCCCTGGGAGATCCTGGCCCAGCCGTTTGAACCGGATGTGAGCAAGTCGCGGCTGCAGGAGCTGTTCGCGCCGCTCAAGGCCGAGCTGCCGGTGTTGCTGGAGCAGGTGGCCGCCAGCCATGCGATGGCGCCTGACGCCTCTGCCGCAGCAAACCATGCCGATCTGCCCGAGGCCCTGCAGGAGCAGCTCTGCGCCGAGCTGCTGGACAGCTGGGGGTATAACGCCAGCCGCTGCCAGCGCTCCCGCTCGGCCCACCCCTTTTCCTGCACCGTGGGGCCGGCTGACTTCCGCATCACCACGCGGGTGGTGCCGGGCCAGCCCCTCTCCGCGTTTCTGGCCACGGCCCACGAGTGGGGCCATTCGCTCTACGAGCAGGGGCTGCCCCGCAGCGACGACCACTACTTCCCCTGGCCCCTCGGAGAAGCCACGTCGATGGGGGTGCACGAGTCGCAGTCGCTGTTCTGGGAATGCCGCGTGGCCCGCAGCCGCGCCTTTGCCGAGCGCTGGCATCCCCGCTTCTGCAGTGGCCTGGGCCACGATCCCTGGGGCAATGCCGCCGGCTTCTGGCGCGCCCTCAATCCGCTCCGGCCCGGCCTGATCCGGGTGGAGGCCGATGAGCTCAGCTACGGCCTGCACATCGTGCTGCGCTTTGAGCTGGAGCTGGCGTTGCTGGAGGAGGGCATGCCCGTGGACGACCTGCCTCAGCAGTGGAATCAGCGCATGCGGGATCTGCTGGGCATCACCCCGGCCAGCGATGCGGAGGGCTGCCTGCAGGACATCCACTGGGCCGAGGGACTGTTCGGCTACTTCCCCTCCTATGCCCTGGGGCATCTGATCAGCGCCCAGCTGTCCGAGGCGATGGAGGCCGATCTCGGCGGGCCGGGCGGATTGGAGCGCTGTGTTGCCCGCGGGGAGGAGGCCGAGCTGCGGGGCTGGCTGGCCCAGCGGGTCTGGCCCCTGGGGCGCAGGGTGAACGGGGAGCAGCTCGTGCGGCAGGTGAGCGGAGCCCCTCTGAGCGCTGAACCCTTCCTGCGCCACCTGCGCCGCACCGTGGCTGGGCTGCTCAGCCCGGCGTGATTCGTAGGATGCCGCCCTGCCGTTTGGATCCCGCCGCATGGCGAACATCGACCACGCCCCCAGCCGCACGATGCTCAACCTGTTGCACGTGCTGCCGGCCTTCGCCGATGAAGCCGAGCTGCGCCTCAACGCGATCGTTGAGCTCAACTCGATGACGATCAACAAGTATGAGCTGATCACCGAAACGGGCCACCTCAAGCTCGATCGGGTGGGCTACTCCTCCCTGGCCTACCCCTTCGCCTACGGCTGCATTCCCCGCACCTGGGATGAGGATGGCGATCCGCTCGACATCGAGATCGTGGGTGTGACCGAACCCCTGGTGCCGGGTTCCCTGGTGGAGGCCCGCATCATCGGCATCATGAAGTTCGACGATGGCGGCGAGGTGGACGACAAGGTGATCGCCGTGCTGGCGGACGACAAGCGCATGGATCACATCACCAGCTACACCCAGCTGGGCGATCACTGGCTGAAAGAAACCCAGTACTACTGGGAGCACTACAAAGACCTCAAGAAGCCCGGCACCTGCAAGGTGAACGGCTTCTTCGATGCCGCCGAAGCCGTGACGATCATCAAGGAGTGCGAGGCCCGCTACAGCCAGCAGATCGATCCCAAGCTGGTGAACTGATCACAGCTACCCCGTGCAGGTTCCCGCTGGGGAACCTGCCTTTTTTTAACCCTGCGGCGGGAGTCTCGCGACTAGGTTGCAGAAAAACCCTGAGCCGTTCTGTTAATCCGCTCCGCCATGCGTCGTTCCACCCTGCCAAGCCTGCTGCTGTTGGGCAGCCTGGGGGTCGCCCTGCCAACCATGGGGGCCGAACAGCAAGCTGCCTCCACCACAGCCACCACTACGACAGCCGCCGGCTCCGCCGCCAGTGGCACGGAGATTCACCTGAGCCTCAGCAAGCGGGAGATCGCGCTGATCCGCGATGGCAAGGCCTTGAACCGCTGGCCGGTGGTGATCGGCGCCCCCGAAACCCCAACCCCCACCGGTCGCTTCCGGGTGCAGACCAAGGTGGTGAACCCCGTTTACCAGAGCACCTCCAGCGGCCAGGTGAAGGGGGTGGGCGCCCTGGGGTATCGCTGGATCGGCTTTCACAAACAGGGGAGCAACGACTTCGGCATCCACGGCACCCCCTGGCCCTGGTGGGTGGATGCCCGCGCCGCCGTGAGCCATGGCTGCGTGCGCATGCGCAATGAACACGTGGAGAAACTGTTCTCGGCCGTGGAGATCGGCACGCCGGTGATCATCCAGAACTAGGCCAGAACTCGGGTTTAACCGCGCTACGGGTGCACAGCCCTGGTGGCAAGGCGGGCCAGGGCCCGGGCCATGCCATCGCGGCTGGCCAACCCCTGCAGGGCAGCCACGGGCAGCCCCGTGCTGGGAACACCCACCGGCAGTTTCGGCAGGGCTGGATCCTCCAGCCGGAACACCGGCAACTGGCGCAGGCCATTCGGACTGAGCTGATCCTCCAGCTGCGACAGGCTCGCGCCGCTGCTGAGCCACACCAGCTCTGAGCGGCGGCAGTCGGCGAGGGGCAGGCTCGGGGTGCCCGCCGTGAGCCCGCGCTGCAGATCCGCCAGGCTCACCAGGCCGATCACCCAGTCGTCGTCCTCCACGATCAGACAGTGGCCATGGGCCTCCAGCAGCTGGGCCAGGGCCGATTCCGCCGGGGTGTTGCCAGGCAACACCAGGGGTGCCTCGGGCTCCATGGCTTCCGCCACCGAGAGGGCTGCCAACTGGTTGCGGCGCTGCTCCTCGAGGGGGTCGGGCCCCAGCAGGCCAGGATCGGCCAGGCCCTGCCAGCGCTCCACCAGGGCTGCGCTCAGACCCGCCGCCGCCATCAGCGGCAGCACGATGCGGATGTCGCGGGTGAGTTCAAACAGCAGCAGCAGGGCCGTGAGCGGCGCCCGGGCACTGCCGGCGAGCACCGCCGCCATGCCCACCATGGCGTAGGCCGGCGGTTCCGCCACCGGCAGCTGAAAGCCGCTCTCCCCCAGGATCTGGCCATACACATTGCCCAGCACCGCCCCCAGAAACAGCGATGGAGCGAACCCCCCGCCCACAAAGCCGGTGGCGCTGCTGAGGCCCGTGGCCAACAGCTTCACCCCCAGCAGGGCCAGCAGGGTGGTAAGGGCAATGCCGCCATCGCGCCCCAGCAGGGCTTCAATCGTGTCGTACCCCACGCCAAGCACCTGGGGAAAGCCCAGGGCCATCAGGCCCACCGCCAGCCCACCGAGGGCGGTGAGCAACCAGGCGGGAACACGGCCCAGCGCCCGCTGCACCGGCCCGCTGCGCCCCGCCGACAGCAGCGCCACCAGCGCCCAACTCATCAGGCTGGCCACCAGCCCCAGCCCCAGGTAGAGGGGCAGCTCCAACGGTGAGCGCACCTCGTAGGCCGGCAGGCGGAAGATCGGTTCATCGCCCAGGAACAGCTGGGTCACCAGCTCTGAAGCCACCGCCGCCACCAGCACGGCCCGCACGCTCGGGCGGCCTGGAATCGTGCTGTAGCTGCCTTCAAAGGCGAAGAACACGCCGGCAATCGGCGCCTTGAAGCCCGCCGCCAGGCCCGCTGCCACGCCGGCCGCCACCAGGGCCTTCTGGCTGCTGGGGGCCAGGCCACCGCGGCTGCCCACCCACAGGCCGATGTTGCCGCCGCTCTCCACGCTGGGGCCCTCAGGCCCGAGTGATGCTCCGCTGCCCAGGCTGAGGGAGGCCGCCAGCAACCGGGCAAAGGGCAGTCGCGGGGCGGCCTGCACCGCGCCATCGGCCATGGCCATCAGGCTGGGCAGGCTGGGGCCCAGATCGCGGGCCAGCACCCGCAGCAGCCCCACCGCCAGCCCCCCCACCACGGGCACCAGCACCACGGGCCAGGAGGCCAGCCAGGCGGGCACCGGTTCCCCCGGCAGGGGAATGGGCTCGGGGGGGGCCGGCGGGGCCGGCAGGAATCCCAGTCCCCCCAGGCCGATCTGCAGCAGGGCCTTGAGGG
>RGNC01000049.1 GCA_010029175.1 Synechococcaceae bacterium WB8_1B_136
CGCTCACCCCGCTGCTGGCCCCAGCGCTGGATGGCGACCATGGCCAGGGCCCACTCGAGCACCGAGGTGATGTGGATCCACCAGGTGGGCAGGGACAGGGCGTGCATGCCTTGTTTTAGTCGATGCCTCGGGCGCGCTGAGGCCCGTTGGCGCCGTCACGGGGCATGATGGAGCCGGAGCGGCATGTCACGATGCCGTTGCCCCCGGGCAGGGGCTCAGGGTGGTGGTTCATCTGGAGTCCTTCCAAGCTTTTCTGCGGCGGCGCTGCAACCGGTGTCGAGCGCCTTCAGATCGGCCGCCTTCAGATCGGCACGAAACTGTCCCGGCGGTGGAAGTCGGCCTCCGGGCCGGTGTGTTGGATGGCCCAGTAGCTGCAGGCACCGCCCCGCTGTTGCAGCACGGCCGTGAGGCTCAGCTCCATCCCCGTGGCGTTGGCTCGCTGTTCCAGCAAGGGCTGGAGCGGCAGGGTGAAGGCCACCTCCAGCCGGTTCTCACCGCGTTGCGCTGTCCAGGGCAATGCGGTGATGGCGCTCTCGGGCCGCAGGCCGTTGCGGTAGCCGTTGAGCCGATACAGGTTCCAATCCCCTGCCGGGGAGAGGTTGCATTCCCAGTAGCCGCTGTCGCCGCTGCAGGCGAGAAAGGCCTCGAAGCAGGTGGTCTGCCAGAGGCCATCACGGCGCTCGGGCTGCCCTGAACGGGCAGGGGGGATGGCCAGCTGCTGCAGCGGACCCTGCAGCTCGTAGCGGATGGCGAGCTGATCGTGGTGCAGCTCCACCGAGGCCTCCAGCCGCAGGTCCGCCGGGGCCGTGTCGGGGCTGAAGGGCCGCAGGTCAATGCGCCGCGCCATGGTCAGGCCGCCACGGGGAGCTGGGGCTGCAGCTGTTGCACGACCGCCCGCAACTGCTGCTCCTGGGCCTCGATGCTGGCGGTGAGCTGGAATTGCACCAGGGCGCGCTGCAGATTGTGCTCGGGATGGGCGGCCTTGAAATAGGTGTTGCCGGCCAGATGGTCGGTGAAGAACCGCAGGCCCAGTTCAAAACTGATCAGCCGTGCCGCATCCACGATGTAGGCCATGTCGGCCGCGGTGAGGAAATGCCTGGCCACCGAGACATAGCCCGTGAGGATCGCTTCAGCCAGGTCGATGTCGAAGTGCACCGCGTCGATGTCGCTGGTTTCCTCCCCCAGGGGATTGCAGCAGGAACGCAGGCAATCGCCGATGTCGTAGTGCACCAGGCCGGGTTTGATGGTGTCGAGGTCGACAAGGGCCACGGCCTGGCCGCTGTTGATGTCGAGCATCACGTTGTTGATCTTGGGATCCCCATGGATCGGCCGCAGGCTGAGCTCGCCTCGCTGTTTGGCCTCTTCCAGCACGGAGGCCAGGCCCTCCCGCTCGCGAATGAAGGCAATGCAGCGATCAGTGCCCGCACTGGCGGGCAGGGGGCTCTTCACCAGTGCCCGGTGGTAGACCTCCAGGTAGCGGGGAGTGATGTGGAATCCCTCCAGGGTGTCGGCCAGCTGGTCGGGCGGCAGATCACTGATCAGATGGTGAAACAGGCCAAGGCCGTAGCCCAGTTCCCGCGCCTGGGGAATCCCCTCGATCACGTCCACGGAACGGGCCTGCTCCACAAAGGTGATCGTGCGCCAGAAGCCGCCCTGCTGGCATTGGAACCAGGGGTGCTCACCGTGGCGCGTGCCCACCACCTGGGGCAGTTCCCAGCGACGGCCCTGCAGTTCCGCAGGATTGGCCCGCAGCTTCGCCTGCACGTGGCGGTTGAGCACCAGCAGGTTGCCCATCACCTGCTGCGGTTGGCGAAACACCGCCGTGTTCAACCGCTGCATCACAAAATTCTGGCCGGCGGCCCGCACCAGATGGGTGTCATTCACATTGCCGCTGCCGAGCGGCTGGATCGATTCGATCGTCTCGGGGTCGTGGAAGGCCGCCGCCACCTGGGCCAGCACCTGGCTGTCGTGGTCGAGGGTCTGGTTCACGGCCGCTCCATCGCGCTGGTGTCGCAGCGTGTCACGACTGAGACCGTTTGCGGTGCCGCCGCAGGCCAGCCCCGCGACAGGCCAGCCATGCCGGTGATCAGCTTCAGGCGAGCTCAGCGGCGGCGCTACAGGGTCAGGTCTCAAGCTGTGTTAGCGTGAGATCGATTCAAAGGCTTCTCTTCCCCACGTTCTCCTCTTTTCCTGGGGTGGTCCGCGCGAAGGAGCGATCTGCGAGTCGGTTCATAGTTAACGGTTCATGACGATTTACGTAGGCAATCTGTCCTTCGATGCCGAAGTGGCAGACCTCGAGCACCTGTTCTCCGAATACGGACAGGTGAGCAAGTGCAGCCTCCCCCTCGATCGGGAAACCGGTCGCAAGCGTGGCTTCGCTTTTGTGGAGATGGCCAACGAAGCCGATGAGGCCAAGGCCATCAACGATCTCCAGGATGTGGAGTGGATGGGCCGCAGCATCCGTGTCAACAAAGCCGAGCCCCGCACCGGTGGCGGTGGTGGCGGCGGCGGCGGTCGTGGCGGCTACGGCGGCGGTGGCGGCGGCTACGGCGGTGGCGGCGGCAACCGCTGGTGAGAGCTGGGACTTAACCCATCATCTGCAGCCGCTCCCTTTGGGGGCGGCTTTTTTTATGGTGACCAGGCGGGGATGCGACGGGCCAGCTTCAGGCCGGGCCCTGCTCCAGCTCGATTTCCCGGCGCAGTTGATGGCGGATGTGATCGGGCGATTTGTATTGCCGGGGCAGGCAGTGGTGCAGGGTTTGCAGCCGGCTCCAGCAGAGGGTTTTCTCGATGCCGGAGCTGGAGCGGCCCTCCAGCAGCAGCTGCTTGAGGGCCTTGCGATAGAGGAAGTATTTCGCCTCCAGTTCGCCGATGGTGAGGCCGTTGGTCTCGGACATGTTCAGGCGCGCGCAGGAGGGTAGGCCGAGGAACGCATCTCACCGGCTTGAGTCGGCGGTCTCCGCGAGTCCAACCTACGCGAGCCGAGGTCTGCTCCGATGGGTTGGAGGCGTGATGGCAGCTGCCGGTTGATGCGGTTGTGGCTAGGCCTGGGGTGTCCCATCGGGTCTCCCCCATGTCGAAAGCTCAGCTGACTGCCTTCGTGGCGAAGGTGGAGGCCGATCCCGCCCTCAAGGCGCTGGTGGTGGCGGCCCTCTCACCCCAGGACGTGGTGGAGATCGCCCACGCCCGGGGCAACACTTTCACCGCGGCCACCTGGTCTCGCCACCTGCGCGGCTGATGGATACCGACACCGCGCTGCCGATAGCCGCCGGAGTGGTGCTGGCCCTGCTGATCGTGGTGGGGTCGGTGGTGGTGGTGCTGCGGCCCAGCGACACCAATCCACCCGGCAAGCCCTGACAGAACGCCGGGGGCGCCAGCAAGGGTGAGGTGGCTAGCTGCTGATCTGGCACCGGCCATTGGCTGCGGCGCTGCACTGGCGCTTCGATCCGGGCGCTGCGGATCATCAGTGAATCGGGAGTTGGATCAACGCTGCCTGGAACTGGCCGTCGCGGACCTGCGGGAGCTTCAACCCCTGCAGCGCCTGCGGGCCCTGGCTCAGTTCCGTGCCATTGATGGCGAGCTGGCTCTGCGGCTGCAACTGGAGCTCGCCTACTGGATCGATTGATCGCCCCGGCGGCCCCCGGCCGTCTCAGACCCCTTTGCCCAGCAGCAGGTCGCGGGCGCCGTTCACCAACTGCATGGTGTTGTGCAGACCACCACGATCCGGGTGGTGTTCCGCAGCTGCCAGTTTCCAGGCCTTTGCCACGTCGGCTTCCGTCAGTCGACCGGAGAGGGGCAGCTGCAGCCGCTGCCGAGCGACGATCGCCTCCAGATCAGGGTGCTTGCCCAGGGGCCCCCAATCGGCCTTGCTGAGGCCGGGGTTGCGCTTCTTCGCTCCCTTGCGCTTGCCGCCCTTGGCGCTGCCTGCGCCGAGCCCCTTGCCACCAAACCCCTTGGCGGGTTCAATTTCAGGCTGCTGCGACGGCGCTGGTTCTCGCCGTCGCGTGGTGATCAGCGCGTGCTGCAGCTTGGGCATGGCTGGATCGGGAGGTCTCCATAGCCTCCCGCATGGCGTGCCAGATCCCCTGTCGTCAATCCTGGGGCGCGCGGTGTTCGGGGTGCTGGCGCAGATACTCCGCCACGGCTATCGGGCGGCGCTGGTTGTAGCCCACTGGCAGCCACACATCGCCCGCTTCGGTGAGCACATGCACCTGCCAGTGATAGAAGGCGCGGTAGGCGTTCGGGTCCGCCTTGAGCAGCGCTGCGTAGGCCAGCACGGCGCGGCCGTAATGGGCGCTGTTGTTGTATCCCCACAGCCCTCTGCGGATCTCCTTCAAGCCACCACGGCGCACCAGGTAGCGGGCGGCAGCGTGGATGGCATCGCGGGGGTTGCGGATGTCTCCCCCTGCACCGATGCCCGGCTCGGCCCAGGTGCTGGGCAGGAACTGCATCGGCCCGTGGGCATTGGCCACCGACACCCCATCGATCCGGCCCATGGCGCTCTCCACCAGGTTCACGGCCGCCAGCACCTCCCAGGGGATGCCGGTGGCGGCTGAAGCCTCGCGGTAGTGGCGCAGCAACTGCTCCGCCGGTGCCGGCGGCTGGATGCGCCATGCCGGCAGTTGCTGAATCGGGTGCCTGCCGCGCCGCATGGCCAGGAATTCACGGCGCGCCGTGAGCTGCAGCTCCAGCACAGGCCGCCAGCGCGCTGGAAGCAGCTGGCCCACGGCGCTGGCCATGGCTGGCTGCTGTGCCAGCACGCGGTAGAGCACCTGTTGCTGGTGGGCCAGTTCCGGCAGGCGCTGCTCCGGGGTGGCCGGGTTGCGCAACGTCTGCTCCAGCAGCACCAGCAGTTCCGCCAGCTCCTTGGCTTGCCGCGGCAGGCGGGGGTAGCCGCTGAGGGCCGGTGCCGCCACGGCCTGGGGGCCCTGGGGTTCCGCTGCAGTGTGCAGCGGCGTGCCGCAGCTCAGCAGCAGTGCCACGAGGCTGAGCCCCGGCAACAGACGGGAGAACGCGGCTGGGCGGGATCGGTGCGGCACGGCTGGAGGGGGCCCTGGTGGCTGGCGCTGCACTGGTGGGCAGGCCATCCTCGGGGGAGTTTGGCCACCGTTGTGCTGGAGCTGTTTCACGCCGCCCCCTCGTATTACTCCATGGTGGCCAGGCTCGCCCTGGTGGAGGCCGGGGTTTCATGGACCAGCCGGCTGTTGGACATCCATCTGGCCAAGCAGCAGCTCAGCGATGCCTACCGGCAGCTCAACCCCCAGATGACGGTCCCGACCCTCCGCGGGCCGGACCTGCTGCTCACCGACAGCTCTGCGATCCTCGATTTCGCCGCAGGCCAGGTGGGACCGGGCTGGCTGGATGCCGATCCCCAGTTGGCCCCGGCGATCCAGTCGGCCGTGGCGGGGCACTACGCCATCTCGATCGAAACGCTCACCTTCAGCAAGTTGCTGGTGAGTCGCTCCTGGATGCAGCCGATGGTGGTGCGGGTGCTCGGCAGCCTCAGTCGCAGCCTTGAGGCCCGGGCGGCGACTGCCAGGGATGGTGGGGCTTCCCTGCTGGCCAAGGCCCAGCAAAATCGCGATCGCCTCGCGGTGTTCACCACCGTGGCGCCGGCGCAGACCCTGGTCCAGATGCGGCAGCAGGTGAGCGCCTACCTCACCGCGCTGCCACCGGTGCCGGAGCAAGCGGGCCTGTTCGGTGATCGCCTCAGCCGAGCCGACATCGTTGTGGCGGTGCTGCTGGGCCGGCTCACCATGGCTGGGGAGCTGGACCTGCTCCAGCGGAATGATCTGCTGCAGTGGTGGGCTCGCTTTCAGCAGCGCCCCACCTTCCAGGCCGCCGACATCTGGACCCGTTTCCAGGGCCGGCGCTTCGTTGGGGCCCTGCTCGAGGCCCGCCAGACAACGATTTCCAGCTGAAGGCTGAGCCTCACCCGCCAGCCAGCGGCTGGCAGACGCGCTGGGCCAGCACGGCGGCCTGGCCCTTGCCATCGCGACCGATGGGCTGAGCGTCGAAGGCGTCGTCGCTCACATCGAAGCGACCCGTGGCGCAGTCCAGCCGCAGCTGGCGGCTGGTGTAGCGGCCATAGGCCCGCCCCTTGCCCTGCTGAAGGGCCATGCCCAGGCATTGGTCGCGATTGCCCCAGATGCAGCTGGCGGCCCCCAGGGCCGCACCGAGCAGGTTGGTGGTGACCTGTCCGTTGCGCTCGATCTCGAAGCGACGCACCTCGTAGACCAAGGGGCCGTCGTTGCCTGTGCCGGGCAGCGGGCGGCTGAAGCTCTCGCGCGTGTCCACCGTCCATTCCCCCAGGCGTTGCCCGGGCTTGAGCTGGGTTGCGGCGCCCTCCGTGAGGGCCAGGAAGCGATCCTTGGGGTAGCCGTGGTGCTGGGGCGTGATGCGCTCGTAGTCGCCGATCTCGAACATCAGATTGGAGGCGGCAGTGAAGTCGTCGAGCGACAGCCATCCCTGGCCCAGCAGCCAGCCCAGCAGGATGCCGGTGCGCCAGTCGGCCGCCAACTCCTCCTGCTGCACCGTGAACGTGAACGCCCGTTGATAGGGCCCCTGCCCGAGGCTGCGGTTCACGTGGTGGCCCCATTCGTGGGCCAGGATCGCCAGCTCCATCGGCAGCAGCTCTGCGGAGGTCTTGCCGCGGGCGGCCCGGGTGCCGCGGCGCAGATCCAGCCCCATGGCGATCTGGTTGCTGGTGGGGCAGTAGAAGGCCATCGGATGCTGCACCTCCGCCACTCCGCAGCCGCTGGCCCGCTCGCCGTTGAACAGCAGCTCGGGCCTGCTGAGGCTTTTGCCCTGGCGTTGCGCCTCCAGCTGCCAGAACTGATGCAGGAGCTCATGGGCCCGCAGCAGATACTCGCGCCGCAGCTCCGGGCCGGGCATGCCCTCCCGCAGTTTCTGCAGGCTGCTGCCATCGGGTTGGGGTTGTGGAGCTGCGGCTGGTGCTGGCGCTGCGGCCAGCGGCTGGAGGGCTGGCTGCAGCCCGAGCAGCAGCAGGCTCTGCAGCAACAGGCTCCGCAGCACCCCGTGCCGCAGCCCACCGTTCAACCAGCCTCGCCATCGAGAAGGCACGATCCGATCCCTGGGCAGTGGTTGTTCAGTTTGGGGGCGAACGGCGTAGGTTCAGGCCATGGCCACACCCTATTTCGATGCCGCCCCCGGCACCCGGGTGGAGTACCTGAGCTCCTCCAAGGGTTGGGTGCCGGCGGAATTTGTGGGGGAGGGCGAGAACGGCGACCCCAGCCGCTGCCTGATCCGGATCGAGCCCGGTGAGGCCCTCTCCCAGGTGTCCCGCTGGAGTGTGCGGCTGGCGGCGGAGCCGCTCTGAGGCGCGGTTGCCAGAGCCCTTCAGCTGCGATTCAGTGCAGCTGACCGCTGCTGGTCCCATGTCTCAGGTCTGCGCTCCTCCCACCTGGACCCATCGCGGCTGCACGGTGGAACTGCTGGGCTGCCCCGATCAGGAGGACGCCTTTTCAATACGCCATTGCAGCGGCGCCTGGCTTGGCACCGCTTCCAGTCTTGATGCAGCCCGTGAACTGATCGACGCCCGAATCCTGCTGTTGCGCCAGCGCCTTGCGGCCCGGGGCTGATCGCCCCCGTTCCGTTGGCCTGATTCAGAGCACGGCCGCCAGGGACGCCTCAGAGCGCGACAGCTCCAGAATCCTGCGGCGCAGATGATCCAGCAGTGCCGTGATGGCTGGGCTGTTCCGGTGCTCCTCCAGCACCACCAGACTTTCCACGTAATAGGAGGGAACAGCCACATCCAGGATCTGGACGAGCATCCTCTCCCCCAGGATCCTGAGCATCAGGCTGTTGGCGAAGCACACCGGCTCGCGCTCTGCCGCCAGCCCGGCGGGGAAATGGTGGTCGTAGAACGCGTGGATGAACCGCTTCTGGGGGCGGGGGTTGAAGGGGAAGGTGGCGATCTGGCAACAGCTACCGATCTCCTCGCGGCTCGGGCGGCTCACCCGGCACATCGCCGATGTCCGGGTTGTCACCAGGTGAATCGGAGAGTGGAAGAGGTCGAAAACGGCAAAGCGCGGATCGTCGCCCGCGGGCCGTTCCGGCAGGGTGGCCACACAGGCATCCACCAGCCGTTGCTCCAGCAGGTCGAGGCAGTGATGGGCTGAACCAACGGGCGTGAGCGGGTTGCGCACCCACGCCTTCGGCAGCTCGTTCAGCAGGGCTTCGGAGCTCCAGAACGGTGCCTGCAGCCGCAGGGGCTTGCGGCCCGTGAACCGGCTGTGCTGGTGCACCTGCCGCTCCAGGGCCAGCAGCAGCGGCACCCGCTGTTGTTGCCAGGTGCCGTTGATGCGGCGCATCTTGAGCCTGAAGCCGTCGCGCGCCAGTCGCATCCGCCTCGACACGGTGCTCTGGTTGCAATGGGCCAGCTGCGCTGCCTGGATGCCGTTGCCCAACCAGATCAGCAGATCCAGCGCCTCCAGGGCCTCCACCGTGACCATCAGCTCTGGTCAGCAACCTTCCACAGCTAGCCAGGGTTCGCGGCGCTCGCCATGGAGCCAGTCGTGGCAGCTGGGGCTGAGGGCATTGCGGCTCACCCGGTCGTAGGCCTTCAGTTGCTCCTGGCTCAGCACGCTCCGCCAGCGCCCATTGGTGCCCCGGTTGAAGAATGTGTTGGCTCCACCTCTCCAGTGGCGACCGCCGTAGGGCGCGTAGTGCTCACTGCGCTGGCGCATGGCTGCGAAGTTCACCGCGGCCGCCACGGCCGCCAGCCGCGGTTTGCTGATCTCCAGACCGAGAAAACTTGCAACGCGGCTGATCTGGCCTGGCAGATCAGCCTGGAGTTCGGCGTAGTGGAGCATCAGGATGTTGGGCTGGTCGCGCTGCTCCCACCACGACTGCACGTTGTGAAAGAACGACCAGTAGGGCCAACCATCCCGTTCCCAATCCAGCCAGCCCCGATGCAACCAGTTGTCCAAGAAGGTGTGAAGGTCTGCAGGGGGGCGGGGGAAGGTCTCACCCCGGTGGTTGGGCACCTGGCTCACCAGCGTATGGGCCTGGTCGTTCCAGTTGCGGTAGTGATTCCATAACGACATCGCCACGTCGCGTCCATCGCGGGCGATGTAGAGAAACCGGCGCCGCCGATCCCAGGGCAGGGCATCGAGGGGCAGGTGGCTTTTGATGAAGCGGCGGTGGCGTTGCTGCTCCAGCCTGCACACCAGAGCGTCGAGATCGTGGTCGTTGGCTTCCAGCCAGGGGGAGAGAACAGACAGGGGGGCCGGTAGTTCCCCCTCGAACACCAGGTGGGCCACGATGGCCTGCACCCAGGTGGTGCCGCACTTGTAGGGGCTGACGATCACCACGTCGTCGTCTCTGGGTTCGAGCCGATCCCAGCGACGGCTGTCGAAATGGTGGTTGTGGATGTGGCGGGAGCGCTGCGGGTCCAGGGTGATGGATCTGCCGGTCAGCAGTCTGAATCCATGGGGCGAGAGTCGCCCATGGGTCCTGGTGCGATGCTGTCGCCAGGGTGCGATGCGGCTCGTGCGCGAGACCAGGCAGATAACCGCGATGGCAAGCCGGCGCGTGTTGCTCTGCGGCTACTACGGCGAACACAATCTCGGCGACGATGCGCTGCTGGAGGCCCTGCTGGCCGCTCTTCCCTCCGCCGTGGTGCCTGTGGTGACGGCCCACGACGAGGCTGAGGTGCAGCAGCGCTTTGGTGTGGCCACCGTGCAGCGCCGCAGCTTGCGGCAGGTGCTGAGCGCCCTGAGGCAGTGCGATGCCCTGGTGCTGGGCGGCGGCAGTCTGCTGCAGGATGCCACCAGCTTCAAGAGCCTGCTCTATTACGGCGCCCTGATCAGCGCCGCGCGGCTGGGGGGCAAGCGGGTGGTGCTGTGGGCCCAGGGGCTGGGGCCCTTGAAACGCCGCCGCAGTCGCGCCCTGGTGCGGCTGTTGCTGCCGCAGGCCACAGCCATCAGCTGGCGCGACCCGGACTCCGCCGCCCTGGCGGCGCGTCTGGGCCGGCGATCACCCCACGGCGCCGATGCGGTGTGGTCGCTGCCGTCTCAGCCCTGGCTCGGCAGCGGTGGCCCGATCGTGGTGTGCTGGCGGCCCACGCCACTGCTGGCGGGCGAGGCCTGGCGGCCCTACCTGCAGGCGCTCGAGCAGCTGGCGGAGCGGCAGAACCGCGAGGTGCTGTGGCTGCCCTTCCACCTCGAGCAGGACCGGGGATTGCTGCAGCAGCTCTGCGGGCAGGGCCTGGTGGGCGAGGGGCTGCGGCGCCGCAGCCGCGAGCTGGAGGCGCTGCTGCCGCGGGAGGCCACGGCGGTGTTCCGCAGCGCCGGCCTGGTGCTGGCGATGCGGCTGCACGCCCTGATCCTGGCGGGCCTGGCCGGTGCCCCCCTGGCGGCCCTGAGCTACGACCCCAAGGTGCGCGCCGCTGCCGCGGCGATCGGTTGCGGCAGCGTGGATCTGGCTGATGGCTCGGCGACCGCCGGCGACCTGTTGGAGAGCTGGAGTGCCGCCCTCGACCAACCCCCGGCGGCGGCGGCCATCGCTGCGCTGCAGCAGAGCACGGCAGTGCACCGGCAGTTGCTGGAGCATCTGCTGGCCTGATCCCCCTCTCTCCGCAACGGGGTGACAGGGTGGACGAGCTGTACGGGGCTGGTCGGTTGATCCTGCAGGCGATGGCATGGGTGCCGGCGGCGGGCCTGGCGCTGCTGCTGCTGTTGCTCGAACAGCGGGTGGGCCGCGCCCCGCGCCTGCGGGCCGCCGCGGCGCCGCCTGCGAGCGATCCCGATCTGTTCCTGCGGGTGGTGATCCCGGCCTACAACGAGGCCGACAACATCGGCGACTGTGTGCGCGCCGTGCTGGCCAGCGACGATCCCGGCGTGCCCTGGCAGCTTGTGGTGATCGACGACGGCTCCAGCGACAACACCGCCGCCCTGGCCAGCGAGGCCTTCGGCAGCGATGGACGCGCCAGCCTGCTGGAGGCCGGTCCGCGCCCCACCGGAGAGCGCTGGGTGGGCAAGAACTGGGCCGCCAGCATCGCCGCCGCTCACCCCTGGCCCGAGGGTTCAGCGGAGCGGCAATGGCTGTTGTTCCTCGATGCGGATGTGCGCCTGAAGCCGCCGGCTCTGGCGGCGGCGTTGGCGGAGGCCCGCCGCGAGGGCACGGATCTGCTCTCGCTGGCACCACGGCTGCAGTGCGGCTGCCTGGCGGAGTGGCTGGTGCAGCCGATCGTGTCGGCCCTGCTGGGGTTGGCGTTTCCGCTGCAACGCACCAACAACCCCGCCGATCCCACCGCCTTCGCCGCCGGACCGTTCATGCTGTTCCGCCGCGATGCCTACGAGGCGGTCGGCGGCCATGCCGCCATCGCCGATGTGGTGGTCGAAGATCTCACCCTGGCGCGCAGGATCAAGGGCTCAGGGCGGCGGCTCCGCTACCTCGTGGGTGCGGACCTGTTGGATCTGCGCATGTACCGCAACCTGGCGGCGCTGTGGGAGGGGTGGACCAAGAACTGGTTCCTCGGCCTCGACCGCAGCCTGCTCCGTGCCTTCGGCAGCGCGGCGGTGGTGTTGCTGCTGTTCGCCGGCCCCTGGGCGCTGGCCCTGGCGGGGATCCTGGCCAGCGCAATCCAGGGCGGCCCCGTCTGGAGCCTGCTGTTGCCGGCCGGCGCCGGCATCCCCCTGCTGTTGGCCCTGGCCCTGTGGCGCTGGTGGCGTTTCGGCCTGCGGCCCCGCTACTGGTGGCTGAGCTGGCTGGGGGCGCTGCTGATCGCCGCGATTGTGCCTGCCAGCATCTGGAAAACCAGCACCGGCCGGGGCTGGACCTGGCGGGGCCGCTCCCTGGCCTGAGGGCGCTGCGGCGAGGCTCCGCTAGGCCAGCAGCGCCATCCCGCGCCGGTGCAGCTCCCGGGCGTAATCGGTCCAGGTGCCCTGGCCCCAGTAGCGGAAGCAGCTGGTTTCCAGCAGCAGCAGGTGCAGCAGGGCCTGCTGGTAGGCGGGGCTGCTGGTGACGGCCGGATCAGCTTCCACCAGTGGATCGAAGTGCTGGTGGAAGCTGGCGCTGAGCTGCTGCATCGGCTCGAGCACGTTGCCGTAGCCCTCCACCCAGCTGAGGTTGTTGGTCCAGGAGGCCCCGCCCATCGAGAAGGAGGAATCGCTGGCCTGGAGGTCGGCGATGGCATCGGCCACGGCGATCTCCGCAGCTGCCGGGCTCAGACCATCGTCGACCCGCTGCCAGATGCGGTGCTGCTGCACGGCCTGGATCGGCGGCAGCTCGTCGAGGTTCAGGCCGGAGGCCTCGAGCATTTGGAGGTATTCAGTGCCGTTGATGGCCACCGTGCGCTCCTGGCCAGCCGCGTCGTCGCGCAGGCGTTGGTGGGCCTGGATGAAGGCCTGCGGGAACTCGTTCATCATCACGCCGCCGTTCTCGCCGTCGGCGATCTGGCTCACCAGGGGCGGGATGCGCCGGCCGGCCAGATCCATGCGCCCCAGCCCCAGGGCCTCGTAGCAGGGCTGCATCTGCCCCACCAGCTTCGTGTCGGAGCCATGGGTCTTGACCAGGGCGGTGATGCTCACCGTGTCGCCACTGCTGTTGCGGGCCACCAGCCGGTTGGGCAGCAGCGCCTGCTCGCGGCTGAGGGGCTGGCCGTGGAGCGTTTCCACGCTGTGCTCCTGCACCAGCAGCCAGCGGTAGCCGCACTCCCGCAGGGCGCTCACGAAGGCGAACAGGGTGTCGGGATG
>RGNC01000050.1 GCA_010029175.1 Synechococcaceae bacterium WB8_1B_136
GTCCGAACAGACCCAGCAGCCACTCCACCCCGGGGCCGAACAGCAGGTTGTTGATGAAGCCCAGCAGATAGTGGAAACCCACCACTGCCAGCCCGGTGAGCATCCCCACCAGGGCGGCCCAGGCAAGCAGGCTCCACTGGAAAGCCAGGGGCCTGGCCTCGCCGCCCTCCCGATCGGCCGTCTCCGGCTGTGGATCGGAGCCCTGGTCTGCGGGCTCAGGCCTCGGGCCGAACGCTTGCAAAGATCTCCTCCAGGATCGCGCCGGCCCCCTGCTGCTTCAGCTGATGGGCCAGGGCGATCCCGATCGCTTCGGGATCAGCCTGATCGCCGCGGGCCTCATCGCGGATCAGGCGCTGGCCATCGAGGCTGGCCACCATGCCGGTGAGCACCAGAGTGTCGCCGTCGAAGCGGGTGTTGACGCCGATCGGCACCTGGCAGCCCCCCTCCAGTTCCCGCAGGAAGGCGCGCTCCGCCAGGCAGCGGCGAGCGGTGGGCAGGTGCTCCAGCACCTTGATCTGCTCCAGCACTGGCGTGTCGCCCTCGCGGCACTCGATGCCCAGGGCCCCCTGACCCACGGCGTGCAGGGAGATGGAGGGATCGATCAGCTCGTGGATGCGATCGCCGAGGCCCAGGCGCCCCAGGCCAGCGGCCGCCAGGATCAGGCAATCGAACTCCCCGGCATCGAGCTTCTCCAGGCGCGTGATCACATTGCCGCGCACATCCTTGAAGGTGAGGTGCGGGAAGTGGTGGCGCAGCTGTGCCAGACGCCGCAGGGAGCTTGTGCCCACCACGGCACCCTCGGGAAGGGTGGCCAGGGTCTTGTCGCGGTGCTTCGCGTGCACCACCAGGGCATCGGCGGGGTCCTCCCGCTCGGTGATGCAGCCCAGCATCAGGCCCTCGGGCAGGTTGGTGGGCAGGTCCTTGAGGCTGTGGACGGCGATGTCGGCCCGATCCACCAGCATCTGGGCCTCCAGTTCCTTGGTGAACAGGCCCTTGTCGCCGATCTTGGCCAGGGCCACATCGAGGATCTTGTCCCCCTGGGTGGCCATGGCCTCAATGCTGATCTCCAGGCCGGCGTGGGCCTTGGCCAGCTCATCCCGCACCCAGTGGGTCTGCACCATGGCCAGCTGGCTGCGACGGGAGGCAATGCGCAGTTGGGAGGCGGCCATCGGGAACCTTCAGGGGCAGCGGCGGCTGCCGAATCACAGCCGCCAAGCCTAGGCAGTGGCGTTCCCCTCGGGAATCAGCCCCGCCAACTCGTGATCAGCCGTCGCGATCGGTGTTGGGGATCAGAAGAACGACAGCGGCAAGGGGCCCCAGGTGTTCTCGGCCGCCGGGTTGTCGGGATTGTGGCCGGTGAGCAGGATTCCCTCCCCAAGGCCGGCCTCGGCCCGCAGCAGGAACCGGCCGGTGTTCTGGTTGCCCTTCAGGAACACGGGTCCAGCGATCGTGTCCGGCGCCGCAGCGGCGGGATCCGGCTCCAGGGGCCGCCAGCCCAGGGCCTGCTCGGTGGCACGCAGGGCGGCGATGGCCGCCGTGGCTGAGGGGGCCATCACACCGATGGTGAACCACGTGCAGGCCGCGAGCCGCTGGTCCAGCTCCCGGCGCAGACTCTGAACCTGGGCGACGCTCAGCTCCGGAGCGCTGCGGAGGCCACAGAGCCCCTGGAGTGCCGCAAGCGAATCAACCATGGCCAAGCCTCAGCAAAAACTGGAGTGACGCCGCTCCCACAGGGCAAAACCGGCCAGGCAGCAGCTGAGCCACACATAGCCGATGGCGGCGCCGGCCGCGATATCCGTGAGCCAGTGGGCGCGGCAGTAGAGGGTGCTGAGCCACACCAGCAGCACCCACACGCTGCAGACCGCGAACAGGGGCAGGCGCAGGCGCGGATAGCGGGCGCCCAGCAGCGTGCAGGTGAGGAAATAGAACACCACCGAACCGGCTGCATGGCCGCTGGGGAAGCTGCGGCCACTGAGCTCCAGCAAGCTCTCTCCCGGGCGAGCCCGATCAAACAGGGGCTTGAGCCAGCGATCCACGATCAGCAGGATGCCGGCGGTACCGATCACCTCACAGATCAACTCCGACCAGAAGCGCCGCAGGGCCAGAAAGATCAGCACCGCCAGCACCAGCACGGCGGTGACGTGCACCCCACTCACCTGATACACCTGCAGGAGCAACTGGCCCAGCTGCGGCGGGATGAGGCGATGCACCGCATCGAGAACCGCCAGATCAAAGGCCGGGTTGCGGCTGGCGGCCAGCGGTGGACCGAACCAGGCCAGACCCAGGGCCGTGAGCAGGGCAAACAGCAGGCGCCACGGCCCCAGAGCCCCCAGCCACTCCTGCACCACCAGCCGCAGCCTGCTCATGGCCCCGCCGCCAGCTGGCGCAGCCGATCGATCGGAACCCGCAGCAGCTGGTGGGCATCACGGCGGGCGATCAGCTTCCCATCGCCGGGACCCAGGCCGAAATCGAGGAATTCAGAGTCGCTGCCCATCAGCAACAGGGTCGGGGGGCTTGGCTGTGGGGCCTTCGGACCATGGAGGGCCTCCAGGGCATGGCGCGGGTTGTCCACGAACAGCACCGGGCGACCGCTGTAGAACACCACGCTGTAGCGCTTGTAGCCAGCCACCAGCAATGGTTCGCGCGGCAGTGCCTGGCGGCCGGCCAGCGTGGCCAGCTGGCGGATCGGCAACTGGCGCTCCCGATCGAGCAGGGGGGCCAGGGCCGGCACCACCAGGGCCAGCACCGCCACAAAGGCGGCCCCATTGGGCATCCACAGCCATGACAACCCCGTGGGCTTCAGCAGCAACAGCGCAGCCAGGGACAAGGCCGCCGCCAGCAGTGGCAGAGCCAGCAGCAGCGGCAGACCGGAACTGCGCACCGCTTCCGCAAAGCGGGGATAGGCGGGATCAGCGCCGAGAAAGCGGGGAGCCACCGCTGCCGCCAGGGCCATGACGGCCAGCACAAGCGCATTGATCCAGCCGCTGACCCGAACACCCGCCCCCAGGGGCTCGCTGGCCAGGGGCTGGCAGGGTTGATCGGCCGGCGGCGGCAGGGGTTGAAACAGCAGCCCCACCAGCAGGGCTCCGGCAGGCAGGGCGGGCAGGATGTAGCCGGGCAATTTCGTGGCTGCCGTGGAGAAAAAGCCCACGACCAGCACCAGCCACACGAACGCCAGCAGCGGCAGGTCGGCCGGCGAGGGCGGAACACGCCAGCGGGCAAGAGGCCAGAGCTGCAGGCGGGCGATCGCCACCGGCAAAAACAGCGACCAGGGCAACAGCAGCAGCAGCACCCAGGGCAGATAGAACCAGGGCGGCCCCGGATGGGCGTAGAGCACCGAGGTGAAGCGCTCCAGGTTGCTGAAACCGATGAAGCGGGCGAGGAATTTCGTGCCGTTGGCTCGGGTGGCCAGGGCATACCAGGGCGCCGCCACCCCCACAAACAAGGCGCTGATCGGCAGCCACGGT
Organism: Synechococcaceae bacterium WB8_1B_136; assembly: GCA_010029175.1. Classification (GTDB taxonomy): domain Bacteria; phylum Cyanobacteriota; class Cyanobacteriia; order PCC-6307; family Cyanobiaceae; genus Vulcanococcus. The sequence goes on from RGNC01000050.1 coordinate 3,468, forward strand.
GTGCGGCGCAGCTCGCCCAGCAACTGGCCCTTGAGCAACAGGAACACCACGATCACCAGACCCGGCAACAGCAGACCAACCGGCCCCTTGGCCAGCACCGCGATGCCGGCGAACAGAGCCAGGGCGCCATGGCCCAGACGACGCAGCCAGAGCCGCTCCCCTGCTCCGTGAGCCAGGGCAAAGCCGAACAGGGCCAGGGCGATGGCACTGGAGAGGAACATGTCGGTCACCGAGGAGCGGGCCCAGCCCACCCAGCCGGGGCTGAGGGCCAGAACGGTGGCGCAGAGGGTGGCCCGGCCGATGCGCGGCCGCCAGGGTTCCTGTGCCGGCGCCAACAGGAGCAGAACGGCGAACAGGCCCAGCACCGTGGCGGTGGCCGCCATGGCAGCCGGCAACCGGGCCGCCCAGGCACTCACCCCCCACAGACGGAAGCTGAGGCCCACCATCCAGTACCCCCAGACGGGGTAGTCGAAAAAGGTGTCGCCGTTCCAGCGCGGGGTCACCCAGTCGCCACTACGCAGCATCTGGTGGGGCACCTCCGCAAACAGGCCCTCGGTCTTGTCCATCAGGCCCAGGGTGCCCAGATGGTTGAAGAAGGCCAGCAGGCACAGCCCCATCAAGGCAAGCAGCGCCAGTCCCAACGGACGGCGCTCATCAGCATCTAGCCAGGAGTTGAGGCGGTGCATGGCGCCGACCCTATGGCGTGTTCCAGACAAAGCGGCTGCTGGCGGCATAGTTCCAAACGAACACCACCAGGATTCCGGCCAGCTGCGCACTCAGCGAATCAGCATGGGAGAAGCGCACCAGCACCTGGGCCACGCCCACGTTGGCCGCCAACGGCAGGCAGGAGACCATCAGGAACTTGAGCAGGCCCTGGAGCAGCGCCAGGCCCCGCAGCCGCGCGAAGCGGAAGGTGAGGGCGTTGTTGATCAGGTAGTTGGAGCTGGCGGCCGCCAGCGCACCCACGAGGGCCAGCTCCTCGTTGCCGGCCAAGGGGCGGCCGCTGAGACCAAGCAGCAGCTGGGTCACCAGCAGCTGCACCACCACGCCGCTGGCGCCCACCAGGGCAAAGCTGATGGCCCGCCGGGGCAGCAATCGCAGGCAGAGGCTATGCAGGATCGAGATCAGAAAGTCCCAGAAGATCGCCAGATCCAACTTGGAGCTGCCATAGCTGCGGGGCTGAAAGGTGAGCGGAATCTCGGTGGCCCGCAGCCGCCCCTTACTCACCGCCAGCAGTTCGTAGAGAAACTTGAAGCCGTTCACATCCACCGCCCGCACCAGGGGCAGCACGGCGTCGAGGCGCAGGGCGAAGAAGCCGCTCATGGGGTCGGTGAGGCCGGCATAGGCCCGCGGCAGGCTGAAACGGGCGCTGGCATTGGCCCAACTGGAGCCGGTCTCACGGCGTCCACTGAGGCCGCGGATCTGCGCCTGCGGGTGGAAGCGACTGCCGATCACCAGATCCTGATCGCCCTCCAGCAGCGCCTGCAGGGCCCGCAGCACTGAGCTGGGCTCGTGCTGCCCGTCGCTGTCCATCACCAGGGCCAGGTCGCCGCTGGCATCCAGCAGCCCTTCCTTGATGGCACTGGCCAGGCCCGCCCGGCCCACGCGGCGGATCAGGCGGATCGCCGGCTGGTCATGGGCCAGCCGGCGCACCAGCTCAGCGGTGCCGTCGGCGGAGTCGTCGTCGACCACCAGGATCTCCAGCCTGAAGGCCTGCTGCAGGGCCAGCAGCTGCTCCAGCAGCGGCTCGATGTTGCCCCGCTCGTTGTAGGTGGGCAACACAATGCTGACCCGCAGCTCTGATGCGGATCCCGGGGCTGTCGCAACCATCTGTGGCTATTGAGCAGGGCCTGAGGGCACGGCCTGCGGCTCTGAGGCCCGCAGCTCAAGCCTCACTTGATGTATTCCTTGAGCACGCCGTTGCGGTTGGGGTGGCGCAGCTTGCGCAGGGCCTTGGCCTCGATCTGGCGGATGCGCTCGCGGGTCACGTCGAAGATCTGGCCGATCTCCTCGAGGGTCTTCATGCGGCCATCGTCGAGGCCGTAACGCAGCCGCAGCACATCCCGCTCCCGCGGGCTGAGGGTGGCCAGCACGCCCTCCAGGTCTTCCCGCAGCAGGTTCTTGGCCACATCCTGCTCGGGGTTCTCGATGTCCGCCTCGATGAAGTCGCCCAGGCGGGAATCCTCCTCCTTGCCGATCGGGGTTTCCAGGGAGATGGGCAGCTGAGCGCTCTTGGCGATGAAGCGCAGCTTTTCGATGGTCATCTCCATCGACTCGGCGATCTCCTCCTCCGTGGGCTTGCGGCCGAACTCCTGGGAGAGCACCTTGGTGGTCTTCTTGATGCGGGAGATGGTCTCGTAGAGGTGCACCGGCAGACGGATGGTGCGGCTCTGATCGGCGATGGCGCGGGTGATGGCCTGGCGAATCCACCAGGTGGCGTAGGTGGAGAACTTGTAGCCCTTCTCGTGGTCGAACTTCTCGGCGGCGCGGATCAAACCGAGGGAGCCCTCCTGGATCAGGTCCTGGAAGCTGAGGCCCCGGTTCATGTATTTCTTGGCGATCGACACCACCAGGCGCAGGTTGGACTGCACCATCTTTTCCTTGGCCCGGCGGCCGAGCATCAGCCGGCGGCGGAACTTGATCACCGGCATGTCCACCAGCGCGGCCCATTCCTTGGTGTCCGGGTAGTGGCCGTGATCGGCTTCGAACTGGGCCGCCAGCTCCTCGAGCTGCAACAGATCGGCGATCTTGCGGGCCAACTCGATTTCCTCATCGGGCCGCAACAGGCGGATGCGGCCGATTTCCTGCAGGTAAACGCGGATCGAATCTTCGGTGTAGACCCCCTTCGGGCCCACCTTGATGCTGGCCAGGGCCTTGGCGGCCTTGTCGTCCTTCTTGTCGGCCTTGGCCTCGGGGGTGGGATCAGAGGCTGCGCTCAGCAACGCGTCGGCAGCGGCATCCAGGTTGGCAGCGGGATCGAGCTCGCCGGAATCAGCCGCCTTGGCCGACGCCTTCTTGGCCGTGCTCTTGCCGGCCGCCTTGGGGGCGGCCTTGGTTCCAGCAGCCTTGGCGCCGGCAGCTTTGGCTTTTGGGGTGGCCTTGGCCTTGGTGGGGGTCACCTTGTTGGCGGCGTCGGCGGAATCGGCGGCGTCTGCCGCGTACGTGGCGGCGGCGGCGCTGGCCTTGCTGCGCGAGGCCTTCGGCTTGGCCACCTTGATGGTGTCGCCGGCGGCATTGGCCACCATCAGGATTTCAGGGGCGGCTTTTGGGGCTTTCGCAGCAGCAGCAGGGCTCATCGGATAGTGAAGACAGACAGACGGCGGAGACCGGAAACCAGATCGCTCAACCAGTTCGCTCAACGGGCGTCAAGCGGTTCAGCCCCTCAAGGGCTGGCAGGGCCTGGCGGTCAGACCAGCGAGCCGGCAAAGGACTCGCCGCGCCCGACCTCCAGGGACAGGTGCAGTTCAGGGCAAGACCCTGCTGATGAAACGCTTGGCGGAAGGGTGGGGGGCGGAAGCCCGGGCAACGCTGTCAGGGGTGTTCGCAGATCGGGGGCTCAGGGATGAGCTGGCCAGCCTCGTATCTTCCCGCTGGACGGAACTTTGCCGGGTTCCGACAGCAGCCCTGTGGACTGCTCAACAGGCTCATCTTAAGAAACCCCTGTGAGCTTTGCAAGGTTGACCAGCCAGAGCATGTCCCGACCGGGGGCCCCTTGGTTGCAGGTCTGGCTGGAGGCCGGCCGCGAGGGGCAGGTGTTCACCTACGCCAATCCCGAGCGGCTGCAGATCGGCTGCGGTGATCTGGTGCGGCTGCGGCTGCGGGGCCGTCGCCATGTGGGGCTGGTGGTGGAGGAGCTGCATCAGCTGCCGGACGGTCTGCCGGCCGCATCGCTGGTGGCCGTGGAGGAGTTGCACCAACGGGCTGCGGTGGACCCCGGCTGGCAGACGTTGATCCGGGCCGTGGCCGCCCATTGCCACACCAGCCCATTCCGCACCCTCAAGGCCGCCCTGCCGCCAGGGTGGCTGGGGCAGCGGGCCGGGCGGGCGGCGGCTCAGCCGCGGCGGCGGGTGCTGGTGCAGCGGCTGCCGGGGCCGACAGCGGGCCCGCTGAGCGAGCGACAACGGCAGGCCCTGGCGGCACTGGAGCAGCGGGGGGGCTCGGCCTGGCTGGCGGAACTCACCCGGGCGGCAGGGGTGAGCCGGGCCGTGGTGGAAACGATGGAACGCCATGGCCTGGTGCGCCGGATGCGCCTCAGCGACACCGAAGCGGCCGCACTGCCGAGGCCGACCCTCCGGGCCGGGCAGCAGGAGCTCCTGGAGGCTCCCCAGGCCCTCACCCCCGACCAGGCCCGAGCCCTGGCGGCCATCGAGGCCGCTCCTGCGGGCCAGAACCTGCTGCTCTGGGGGGTGACCGGCGCGGGGAAGACGGAGGTGTATCTGCAGGCGGCCGCCGCCGCGCTGGCGGCGGGCCGGAGCGTGTTGCTGCTCACACCGGAAATCGGGCTGATCCCGCAGCTGCTCGACCGCTGCCGCCGCCGCTTCGGGGCACAGGTGCTGGAGTACCACTCCGGCTGCAGCGAGGGCCAGCGCATCGGCTGCTGGCGCCGCTGCCTGGAGACCGGCCAGGCCAGCAGCCAGGGCGATGGCGATGGCGCTTGCGATTTCGATGGCGGATCTGAGCCGGTGCTGGTGGTGGGCACCCGCTCGGCGATCTTCCTGCCCCTGGCTGGCCTGGGGCTGATCGTGCTCGATGAGGAGCACGACAGTTCCTACAAGCAGGACAGCCCGATGCCCTGCTACCACGCCCGTGATGTGGCCCGGCTGCGGGCCGCCAGCAGCGGGGCCCGACTGGTGCTGGGCAGCGCAACGCCATCCCTGGAGACATGGCTGGCGTGCCAGGGGAGTGATCCCAGCTGCCAACTGCTGCGCCTGCCCCAGCGGATCGGCAGGCGGCCTCTGCCGCCGGTGCGGGTGGTGGACATGCGCGCCGAACTGCTGGAGGGCCATCGACGCCTGCTGAGCCGGCCATTGATGGAGCGTCTGGCGGCCCTGCCGCAGCGGGGCGAACAGGCGGTGGTGCTGGTGCCGCGCCGGGGCTACAGCAGTTTTCTCAGCTGCCGCAGCTGTGGTGAGGTGGTGCAGTGCCCCCATTGCGACGTGGCCCTCACGGTGCACCGGCAGCGGGGCGGGCGGGAATGGCTGCGCTGCCACTGGTGCGACCACCGCGAGGAGATCGGCGAGCGCTGCGGAGCCTGTGGGTCCACCGCCTTCAAGCCCTTCGGTGCCGGCACCCAGCGGGTGATGGAGCAGCTGGAGGCTGAGCTGGAGGGGCTGCGGCTGCTGCGGTTCGACCGCGACACCACCCGCGGCCGCGACGGCCACCGGCGGCTGCTGGAGCAGTTCGCCGCCGGCGAGGCCGACGTGCTGGTGGGCACCCAGATGCTCGCCAAGGGCATGGATCTGCCGCAGGTGACCCTGGCGGCGGTGCTGGCGGCCGATGGCCTGCTGCACCGCCCCGACCTGCGGGCCGGCGAGGAGTGCCTGCAGTTGCTGCTGCAACTGGCGGGACGGGCCGGCCGGGGCGACCGCCCCGGAGAGGTGCTGGTGCAGACCTACAGCCCAGACCACCCGGTGATCCGCCACCTGGTGGATGGTCGCTATGAGGCGTTCCTGGCCGAGGAGCTGGCGCTGCGGCGCTCGGCCGCGCTGGTGCCCTTCAGCCGCGCCTGCCTGCTGCGGCTGGCGGGGGGCTCCGCCGTGGCCACCGCCACCGCCGCCGCCGCCCTGGCCGAGCAGCTGCGGCCACTCGCGGCCGCTGCTGGCTGGCTGATCATCGGTCCGGCCCCGGCCCCCGTGGCCCGGGTGGCGGGCCGCAGCCGCTGGCAGCTGCTCCTGCATGGCCCCGGGGGCGCCGCACTGCCCCTGCCCCCCGAAGCGGAGCTGCGCGCGGGCCTGCCGCGGGATGTGAGCCTGGCCATCGACCCCGATCCGCTGGAGCTCTAGGACGGCAGCTCCGGCAGCCCGAACCCGGCCAGGAGCCGCAGCCGCTGCAACACCAGCACCAGCGCCAGCAGTGCGGCGATGGCCAGGCTGCCGAGCCCCAGGCGACTCCAGCGCCAACTGCTGGCCTCCAGGCGATTCACGGCCCCGGGCTGCAGGTCCCAGTGCAGCCGCTGGCCCTCGGCGGCACGCCCATGGGCCGATGGCACAACCACCACCGGCAGGGGTTCCGCCAGGTGCACGGCCCTGCGATGGAAGGGTTCCAGGCTGAGGCCCAACGCCAGACCCGGCAGATCCTGGACTGCGCGCAGGTCGATGGCGAGCCGCAGGTCTTGGCGCACCCCCACCAGCCAGTTGCGCTCCCTCAGATCGAGCTGGGGCGCCGGCAGATCCAGGGCCGCCAACCGCGCGGCCTCCTCCATGGTCTGGCTCAACAGGGCCAGGGCCTCGGCGGCGGGCAGCACCGGCGCCGTGAGGGTCTGGCGGCCATGGTCCTGGCGGATCTTGAAGGGGGTCTCCCGCAGGGCCGTGGCCAGCTGCCGCTGCCAGGGCAGGGGCTGATCGGTGGCCGAGCGGCTGATCTGGCCAACTTGGATCCGGCCAGGGGCGGTGAACCGAAGGCTGGTGTCGAGCTGAACGCAGCCCCCCAGCAGCGCGGTGAGGGCCAGCAGCGCCACGGCCACCAGGGCAAAGCCCCAGGGGGCGCGGGTGGGGCCGGTGGGCGGCGGCGGTGGTGCCGAGGGCTGCTGGCGCCGGCGGCGACGGGCCATGGCCTTGAAGTCGCCCTCCAGGCTTTGCATCTCCCCCAGGCTGGGTAGGGTCATCGACCACTCCCGCGGACGCTCCAGCGCTGGAGCCTCCAGCACCTCCTGCAGATCCTTGGCCTGGGCCCGCAGGGTGGCGTCGCGGCACACCCGCAGGCTGCGGCAGGTGCTGGCGGCAGCGGCGCTGTCGCCCTGGCCCATCTGGGCGGTGGCCATCAGCAGACGCACGCTGCCGCCGAAGGGGCTGGAGGCGCCATGGGCTTCGGCCAGGGGTTGCAGCAACCGCAGGCACAGGCCGTAGTCGCCCCGCTCCAGGGCCTGGCGCGCGGGCTCCAGCAGCCCGTCAGGCCCAGGCTGGTCGGCTGCGGCTTGTTGATCCGCCACGGCTCAGGGGGTGGCGAGGCTTGAACGGCCCACCACCATCGTGCCGATGCCGGCGTCGGTGAACACCTCTAGCAGCAGGGCATGGGGTGTGCGGCCATCCACGATGTGGGCCGCAGCCACCCCCTGGGCCAGGGCTCGGATGCAACACTCGGTTTTCGGCGTCATGCCGCCGGCCACCACGCCAGTGGCAATCAGCTCGCGGGCACCGGAGAGGCTCACCTGGCGGATCAGGCTGTCGGGATCGTCACGGTCGCGCAGGATGCCCGGTGTGTCGGTGAGCAAGATCAACTTCTCGGCCTGAATCGCGGCCGCCAGTTCCCCGGCCACGGTGTCGGCGTTGATGTTGTGGGCCTGCCCCTCGGCATTGGCCGCCACGCTGGAGATCACCGGGATGTAGCCGGCATCGAGCAGGGGGAACAGCACCGAAGGGTCCACCGCGGCCACATCGCCCACCAGGCCGTTGGAGCCATCGCCGTAGGTGCGGGCCCGCACCAGGGCCCCATCACTGCCGCTGAGGCCCACGGCCCGGGCACCGAGGCGGTTGAGCCCATTCACGATCTGCTTGTTCACCCGCCCCACCAGCACCATCTCCACCACATCCATGGTTTCGGGGGTGGTGACCCGCAGCCCATGGCGGAACTGGGGCTCGATGTTGAGGCGGGCGAGCCAGTCGTTGATCTCAGGCCCGCCGCCATGCACCACCACCGGCTGCACCCCCACCGAGGCCAGCAGCACCAGATCGCGATACACGGCATCGCGCAGGTCGGCGCGCACCATGGCCGCCCCGCCGTACTTCACCACCACCCGGCGGCCTGCAAAGCGCTGGATGTAGGGCAGGGCCTCGCTCAGAACGGAAACCCGCAGGCTGTCGCCGTGGCTGAAGACAGGATCGGTGCTCAAGGGGGGCAGGTAGGGAAAGAGGGGTCGAAGGGAACGGAGCGCAGCCCGGTGCAGGGCCCAGCTGCTGGCTCCAGGCTGACGGCCTAGGCGCCCTTGGGCAAGAGCTCCAGCAGCACCTCGCCGGGGGCGGGCTGACTGAGGCGGGCCTCCAGCCCCTTCTCGAAGAAGCGGGCCAGGCGATCCTGCTTCTCCTGCCAGCGGCCGTAGCCCACCCCTTCAGCACGAAAGCGCAGGGCCACCCCGTAGCCGCCGTTCTCGGCCAACTCGCCGATGCTGATCAACTGGGGAGGCGCATCCTCATCCCAGAGCTTGAGGGCCTCCAGCGAGCTCTCCAGGTGGGCCTTCTGGCCATAGCGCCAGCGGGTCACGTCCTTCACCAGCTTGCGCAGGGTCTGGCTGGCGGGAGCGGTGCGCAGGGCTTCAGCGCCCGCGGCCGGCGGCAGCAGTTCCGCCGGGGGCAGCTCCGACGACTTCAACGCCAGCCCCCCCAACAGGATCGGGATGCCGTAGAAGATCGTGGGCAGGCTGAGGTTGGGATTGCCGGTGGCGTACCCGATCCAGCCGATCACCGACAGGGAGGCACCGGCGAAGGTGACTAGGCTGCCGGGGGAAGCGATTGCAAGCATGGCCCCATCTTCGGTTAACGGGGCGCCGGAACGTGAACCGGCAGCGCCGAGCAGCGAGCCGCTGAACAACGAGCCGCTGAACAACCAGGACCTGCTGCGGCAGCTGGGCGACGACCGCCGCTGGCTGCTGCAGCAACTGGATGGTGGCCAGTGGCCGGAACTGCGGCTCGACCTGGCAGCTCTGGAGCGGGAGCTGGGTCAGCTGCTGGAGCAGGCCAGCGAAGCGTTGAAACCCTGAGCTCCAGCCCTGCTCAGAATCAGCCCTGCTCAGAAGGGGATGTCGTCGTCGCCCTCCGGCAGATCCGGCACCAGCGGTGAGGTATTCCAGGTGGGCGGCTCG